>JAFAPJ010000486.1 GCA_019247255.1 Methylobacteriaceae bacterium
TCGGAGCGGGCGGGCTCGGCGACCTCATCTTCCAGGGCATCACCCAGGATATCGGCGACAAGATCGTGGTCGGCGCGGTCCTTGCCTCCTTCCTCGCGATCGTGGCGGACGAGACCCTGCGCATCCTGGAGAACCGCCTGCGCGCCGTCGGGGGCGTCGCCCGGTGAACGAGCTGCTCGCCTGGATCCGGGCTCATCCGGGCCTCCTGGAGCGGACCGCGAGCGAGCATCTGACGCTCGCCGGGACGGCGCTCGCGGCCGATATCGCGATCGGGCTCGCGCTCGGCATCGCGGTCGCGGGCCGCCCGCGCGCCGCGGGTCCGGTCGTCGGGATCGTGAACGCCCTCCGGACCGTGCCCAGCATCGCGCTCCTCGTTCTGATGCTGCCGGTTCTCGGCACGGGCTTCGCGCCATCCGTCGTCGCGCTCGCGCTCTACGGGCTGCCCGCGATCCTCGTGAACACGACCGTCGGGCTCGAGGGCGTCGACCCCGAGATCGTCGAGGCCGCGCGGGGCCAAGGCCTCGCCGAGCGCCAGGTGCTCTGGTTGGTCGTGCTGCCGCTCGCGCTGCCCCTGATCCTCGCCGGCATCCGCACGAGCGCGGTGCAGATCGTCTCGGCCGCGACGCTCGCCGTCTTCATCGGGGGCGGCGGGCTCGGCGAGCTGATCTCGGCCGGCCTCGGGCTCCTCGACTTTCCGCAGCTGCTGATCGGCGCGATCGCGGTGGCGCTCCTCGCGCTCGTGACCGAGCTCGCCTTCGCGCTTCTTCAGCGGCTCGCCACGGGCGGCAAGGCGGCCGCCGCGTGATCCGGCTCGACGCGGTCTCCAAGCTGTTTCCGGGCGCGAGCCGTCCGGCGGTCGACGCGATCGACCTCGAGGTGCCGGCGGGCGAGACCTGCGCGCTCATCGGCCCGTCCGGTTGCGGCAAGACAACGACGCTCAGGATGATCAACCGGCTGATCGAACCGAGCTCGGGCCGAGTCTTCGTCGGCGGCGAGGATGTCACGGGGGCGGACCCGGTCCGCCTGCGGCGCGGGATCGGCTACGTGATCCAGGGCGTCGGGCTCTTCCCGCACCGCTCGGTCGCGGACAACGTCGCGACGGTGCCGCGGCTTCTCGGCTGGACCCGCGACCGAATCCGGGCGCGCGTCGACGAGATGCTGGCGCTCGTCGGGCTCGACCCCGCCGAGTTCGGCCCGCGCCGCCCCGCGAGCCTGTCCGGCGGACAGCGCCAGCGGGTCGGCGTGGCGCGCGCGCTCGCGGCCGATCCGCCCGTCCTCCTCATGGACGAGCCCTTTGGGGCGGTCGACCCGGTGGTCCGGGACCGGCTTCAGCGCGAGGTCGCGGCGATCCTGCGGCGCCTCGGCAAGACGGTCGTCATCGTCACCCACGACATCAACGAGGCGATCCGCATGGGCGACCGCATCGCCATCATGCGGGACGGGCACGTCGTCCAGCACGATACGCCCGAGCGGCTGCTGCTCGCGCCGCGGGACGCGCTCGTTACCGAGTTCGTGGGTCCGGATCGCGCGCTGAAACGCCTCTCGCTCGTGAGCCTCGGCGCGTTGGCCACGACCGCCCAGGCGCCGCCGGACGCGCCCGAGTTGCCGGCCGACGCGAACCTGCAGACGGCGCTTTCCGTCATGCTGGCCGCGGGCGCCGGCGCGGTCGCGGTTCTGGACGAGGCGGGGGGCCGGCGCGGCAGCGTCTCGCTCGGCGCCATTCGCGACCTCGCGGCGAACGCTCAGCCGATCGAGCGCAGCGCGTCGTAATCGGCGCGGGTCACGCGCGCGAAGCCGGCGAGCTCAAGCGGGGCGAGCCGCGGCTCGTCCGCCCCGAGCGCGACGAGCGCGGCCCCGAGCCGATCAACCGTCGCCGGCTCGACCTCCGGGGAGGCCACGAGGAGCGGCATTGGGGTGAGTTCCGTCGTCTCGACGACCCGAAGGCGCGCGGCGGTCTGCGGCTCATGCGCCGCGAGGAGCGCGTGCCAGTAGGAATCGAGCGGCCCGAGATCGACCTCGCCGGCAAGCACCGCCTCGACCACGCAACGGGGCGTGACGAGCGGGCCGACGAGGACCGGGTCGCGCGGCCGGCCCCGTGCGGCGCGATGCGCCTCGACGGCGTGCCGGCCGGATTGCGAGTGGGTCGCCGTCCAGCCGAGCCGCAGGCCCGGGCGGTCGAGGTCGGGCACCGGACGGTCGGCGCGGGCCACGAGATGCGTCCGGTAACGCGGGCCGCCGCCGGCCCAATTCGCGCGCGGCACGGGGGCCGCGACGGGGCGCATCGCCGGGTAGAGGTTCGCGAAGGGCCAGCCGCACTGCAAGGCGAGGCCGAGATCGGGCCGCGCCCAGATATCGTCGAGCGGCGCCGGCGCCGGATGCGCGAGGTAGTCGAGGGCGACCCCGCTCGTCGCCGCGACCCGCTGGAACAGTGCTCGCCAGGCCGCTTCGACCGCCGGCGTCACCGCGTACATGCGCGCGTTGGCGATGAGGGCGCTCACGCGTAGCGCAGGCGATGGCCGATCCCGAGCGCGGCGGCCTTGTCGAGCATCGCGGCCCCGAGCGCGATATCCGAGAGCGACAGCCCGCGATGCCAGAAGAGGATCGTCTCGTCCTCGCGCTCGCGCCCCGGCTTCAGCCCGGCGACGATCTGCCCGAGCTCCGCGTGCAGCGTCGCCTCGGAGAGTTTGCCGGCATCGACATGGGCCCTCAGCGCCCCGAACTTGCCGGTCCGGCACTGGCCCCAATCGTCCACGACCATCTTCGCCATGATGTCGGTCAGCGAGAGCTCGACCGCGCTCATCGTGCCGTAGGGGA
This sequence comes from Methylobacteriaceae bacterium, assembly GCA_019247255.1. Classification (GTDB taxonomy): domain Bacteria; phylum Pseudomonadota; class Alphaproteobacteria; order Rhizobiales; family Beijerinckiaceae; genus Enterovirga. Next base: position 2,815 of record JAFAPJ010000486.1, read on the forward strand.
CCACGAGGGCGCCGGGCTTGATCCACTCCGTCCTCAGCATCGGGGCGGGTTCGGAGAGGCGCGAGGCCTCGACCACGATGTCGGCGCCCTCGATGCAGCTCCGCCAATCCTCCGTCGCGACGACCCGCGCGCCGAGGTCGCGTGCGAGCCTCTCGGCGAAGGCGTCGCGGCTCTCCAGCCGGCGCGAATGGACCCGGATCTCGTCGAAGCCGAAGAGGCGGTGG
>JAFAPJ010000014.1 GCA_019247255.1 Methylobacteriaceae bacterium
GAACCCGACAAGCGCGCCGCCCGGGCGAAGCCGCCGTTGAGATGCGCGGCGTCGACCGTCATGCGGCGCAGCGTGAAGTCCGGCAGCTCGGCGTAAAGCGCGGCCTTCGGGTGGCGCGCGAGGAAGCGCCGTCGCGGCCCGACTTCGTCTGTCTGGCCGAAGCGTCCGATCAAGGTCAGTCGTGGATGCGCGAGCGGATCACCCCGGCCGGTGCGCGCCAAGAGCAGGGATGCGCGCGGATCCTCGTCCAGATTGCTGCTATGCTGGGACAGGCCCGATACGAAAATCAGCGGCGAGCCGTCGGGGTCGGTCGCGACCGTCACGAGACTTGCGAAGGGCGCGCCCGAGCCGGGGGCGACCGTCGCGAGCGCGCCGGCTCGAACCGAGCGTAGGAGCTCCTTGGCGAGCCCGACGGGGTCGAAGCCCTCAATCCTCTGTCCGGTTTCGGTCATCCTTCCTCCCTGCCGCTCCGCGTGCCGCCGGTTGATCCACCCCTCAACCCACTGGTTCGACTGAGGGTCTGCCGTGGACAGCCCGGCCGCCACCCTGGTCAAAGATGAGGCGATGCCCTATTGCACGCCAAGCTGTCCCGAGATGGGACCGACCGTACGCGGCCGCGTTAATGGCGGCACCACGACCAGATACGACGCCGTTCCCCGCGCCGATCTCTCGAGGAGACCTGATGCCCACCATCGCTCTCGTGGACGACGACCGGAACATTCTCGCGTCCGTCTCCATCGCGCTCGAATCAGAGGGCTATCGCATCCAGACCTACACGGATGGCGCTTCCGCTTTCGACGGCATCCGGCAATCGCCCGCCGATCTCGCCATCCTGGATATCAAGATGCCTCGCATGGATGGCATGGAGCTGCTGCGCCGGCTGCGGCAGAAGTCGGACATCCCGGTGATCTTCCTGACCTCGAAGGACGAGGAGATCGACGAGCTCTTCGGCCTGAAGATGGGCGCGGACGACTTCATCCGTAAGCCGTTCTCGCAGCGCCTGCTCGTCGAGCGGGTGAAGGCCGTCCTCCGTCGGGGCGCCCCGAGGGACGCGAGTCAGCCCAAGGAGAGCGACGCGAAGGCGCTTGAGCGCGGCCAGCTGCGCATGGACCCCGAGCGACATACCTGCACCTGGAGAGGCGAGCCGGTCACTCTGACTGTCACCGAGTTCCTCATCCTGCAGGCGCTCGCCACCCGCCCCGGCGTGGTGAAGAGCCGCAACGCCCTCATGGACGCGGCCTATGACGACCAAGTCTACGTCGATGACCGCACGATCGACAGCCACATCAAGCGCCTGCGCAAGAAATTCAAGGTGGCCGATACCAGCTTCGACATGATCGAGACGCTCTACGGTGTCGGCTACCGCTTCAAGGAGGCCTGAGGGGTCGGACCTCGCTTTCGCGCTGGGCGAGAGCGAGCCGCCGCGCGACTCGGCGAGCGAGCCGGAACAGACCTCTGCAAGCAGGCCGCGGCTCGGGCGCCTTCGACGCTTCGGCCGTGGGCTCGCGGGCACGCTCGGACGCCTATCCTCAAGCCTGACGCGCCGGATCGTCGTTCTGAACCTGGTCGGGCTGGTCGCTCTCCTGATCGGCTTCCTGACGCTCAATCAGTTTCGCCAGGGGCTGATCGAAGCACGCATCAGTTCGCTCCTGATTCAGGGGGAGATCATCGCGGCCGCCATCTCGGCCTCGGCCACGGTCGAGACCGACACGATCGTCATGGACCCGGATCGTCTTCTGCAGCTGCAGGCAGGCGAAGGAACGAATGCCGGCGAGGAGCCGCCCTCGCCGCTTGAGTTCTCGATCAATCCGGAACGTGTGGCGCCGCTGCTTCGTCGCCTCGTGACCCCGACCGGAACGCGCGCCCGGATCTACGATCACGACGGGTCGCTCAACCTCGACACACGCACGCTCTACAATCGCGGCGACTTGGCCCGGCAACCGCCGGCGCCCATCAAGAAGAACGAGCCAAGCTTCACCGAGCGCGCCTGGACCGCGGTGATGCGGTTCTTCGCCGGCGAGCGGCCCGGTTTCGAAGAGAGCGGGCCGGCGGACGCGCGCAACCTCCTCGAGGTGCAGCGCGCTCTCGCGGGACGAACGGCCTCGAGCGTGCGGGTCAATGCGCAGGGAGAGACGATCGTCTCGGTCGCGGTGCCGATCCAGCGCGGGCGAACGGTTCGCGGCGCGCTTCTGCTGTCGACGCAGGGCGGCGCGATCGACGCCATCATCGCATCCGAACGGTTCGCGCTGCTGCAGGTCTTCCTCGTCGCGGCCCTCGTCATGTTCGTGCTCTCCGCGCTGTTTGCCGGCACGATCGCAGGGCCTGTCGGCCGGCTCGCAGACGCCGCCGAGCGGGTTCGGCGCGGCATCCGAGCCCGCCAGGAGATCCCGGATTTCTCCTCGCGCTCCGACGAGATCGGGCACCTCTCGGGTGCGCTGCGCGACATGACGGTCGCACTCTACAACCGCATCGACGCGATCGAGGCTTTCGCGGCCGACGTCGCCCACGAGCTCAAAAACCCGCTGACCTCGCTCCGCAGCGCGGTCGAGACCCTGCCGGTCGCCAAGAGCGAGAACGCACGCGAGCGGCTCATGTCGATCATCCAACACGACGTGCGTCGGCTAGACCGTCTCATCAGCGACATCTCGGATGCATCCCGCCTCGAGGCCGAGATGACTCGCGCGGAGGTCGAGCCGGTCGATCTTCCGCGCCTGCTCGACACCTTGGCAACGGTCGCGAACGAACGCCGCCGAGCTCACGAGCCAGAGGTGCGCATCGTGATCGATCCGGGGCGCGCGAAAGGGGCCGTGATGGTGCGAGGGCATGACAGCCGCCTCGCGCAGGTGTTCACGAACCTTCTCGACAACGCACGCTCATTTTCGCCGCCCGACACGATCGTCACGGTGTCGCTGAAGCTCGTTCGAGACGTCGTCGAGGTTTGGGTCGAAGACGAGGGGCCCGGCATACCCCCGCACGCTCTAGAGCGCGTCTTCGAGCGCTTCTACACGGATAGACCTCACCACGGCTTTGGACAGAATTCCGGGCTGGGGCTCTCCATCTCGCGCCAGATCCTCGAGGCGCATGGCGGGACGATCCGGGCCGAGAACCGCGGCTCCGACCTCGCGCCCGAAGGCGCGCGCTTCGTCGTACGCCTGCCGTACCGGCCGGTCACGTGACCGGACCGGCGGTCGCGACGGTTCACGCGAGCTGCGTCGTGGTCGGGGAGGCAGGCATTCTTCTGAGGGGCCGGTCCGGCTCCGGAAAGTCGACGGTCGCGCGCGAGCTCGTGGACGTTGCGGGACGTCACGGCCTCTTCGCCCGCTTGGTCGGGGACGATCGTGTGTGCCTTTCGTCGCATGGCGGTCGGGTGCTCGCGAAGCCGCACCCAAGCCTTGCGGGCCTGCTGGAGATCAGAGGCGTCGGCCTGGCGCTCGTCGAATACGAAGCTGCCTGCCGGCTCCGCCTCGTCCTCGACCTGAGTGCCGTCGAGCCGGCCCGTCTTCCAAAGCCCATGGAGCTCTCGACCGAGCTCGTGGGCGTGACCTTGCCGAGAGTGTTGGCGCAGCGCGACGTAGCCGCCTCGCTCGCGTTGCGGCAGCTGAGTGGCGGGTTTGACACGATCGTGACCGTTTCACGAGCATAACGTCGCAATGGCCTTGCGCTTGGCATCGCACCGCACAAAAGTAGGGCCGCTGCCCTTCGGGGCGTCACGCATTGTGTTCACATGATCGGTATGGTGCTCGTCACGCACGGGCAGCTCGCGACGGAGTTCAAGGCCGCTCTCGAGCATGTTGTCGGACCTCAGGACCAGCTCGAGACAATCACGATCGGGCCGGAGGACGACATGGACACGCGCCGCCAGGACATCATGGCCGCCGTGTGCCGTGTCAATTCGGGTTCTGGGGTCGTGGTCCTAACGGATATGTTCGGCGGCACGCCATCGAACCTTGCGCTCTCATGTATGAACGGCGGTTCCGTCGAGGTGGTGGCCGGCATCAACCTGCCGATGCTGATCAAGCTTGCGAGCGTGCGGGACGAGGAAATCTTAAAGGACGCGGTGCTCCACGCCCAGGAGGCTGGCCGGAAGTACATCAACGTCGCCTCGCGCGTTCTGGCCGGCAAGTGACGCCTTGAGCGCCGAACCGGAGACGACGGACGCCGAAGGCCGGCTCGTTCGCGAGCTCCTCATCATCAATAAGAAGGGGCTGCACGCGCGTGCCTCGGCGAAATTCGTCCAGACGGTCGAGCGGTTCGATGCGGCCGTGACCGTAACCCGGGGCGGCGAGACCGTCGGCGGTCGCTCCATCATGGGCCTGCTGACCCTCGGTGCCGCGAAGGGTACGACGATCACGGTGACGGGTGAGGGTCCGCAGGCCGCGGAGAGCCTAGCCGCTATCGCGTCGCTCATTGCAACTCGCTTCGGCGAGGACGACTGAGTTCGGCCGGTCCGGCCTCGATGAGCCGCCGCAGACGCTCCAGCGCAGCGTCGCGGATCCCGAGCTCGCTTAAGGCTGCGACCGTTTCGTCAAAATATGCGCGGTTCGTCCCGAGTTCACCCCGGCCCGAGCGGATGCGCTCGGCTACATCCGAGACCGGGAGAGAACCGACGTAACGAGGATGGCTGCGGTCGACCACGAAGGCGATCGCGCGCAGGGATCCCGCTTCGGTCGCAATCTCGACCCAGCGCGCCTGGTAGGACCCGAACAGCATCTCACGCCGCCATATCAGCAGCAGCTCATGCCGAAGCTCCTCGGCCGCGATGCGAAATGCAACGCCGCGGCACATGCCGGCACGATCGAGGGCTAGCATGAGCCCGGGATGCTCGTCGCTGCCCCGCCCGCGCGTCAGCCGCAGACAGAAGCGACGATGATAGCCGCGCAGCACCGCTGGTCGTCGCTCGACGAAGCGGAAGGCGGGATTCCAGATGAGCGAGCCGTAGCCGAAGACCCAGCCTTCAGTGCCTGGCGGATGTCGGGAGAGCATCGAATCGAGCGAAGCCTCGAGCTCCTCGTCCGAGCGAAGCGGGTAATCTGGATGCGCGCGGCCCCGCGCACGAGCCAGATGACGACCGTCGAGGAGGCTTTCGCGCGTGATCGCGTAGGGCGCACCAGGATCGCGGGTCGGGATGTCGCTCATAGCTCGCTCCGGACGGCGACCGCGGCACGGCAGCATGTGCATCGGCCCTGTGGCCGCGCCCATATGCGAAGGGCCGCCTCGCGGCGGCCCTTCCATTGTCGTGCACGGTCGTGTCGGATCGTGACGGCAGCGCTTCTCAGCGGGGCGTCGGGGTCACGCAGCCTCTTGCGAGGTGCGAGCCCAGGTCACGGCGATCGGCGACCGCACTGGATGACAATGAGACACTCGATCACCTCCTTTCGCTGCGTTGCAGGGAAGCCCAATATGAGGGACAGCTCCTAACGATCCCAGGCTGTTCGTGTTGAAAGCTGTGGACATTTCGTCGCCGCACCGCACGCCCTCATCCCCCTCGTCCGACCCATGAGCCCCATCCCCGACCCCGCCGCCGCGGCCCTCAGCCGGCGCACCTTCGCGATCATCTCGCACCCGGACGCCGGCAAGCCGACGCTGACCGAGAAGCTCCTTCTCTTCGGCG
>JAFAPJ010000025.1 GCA_019247255.1 Methylobacteriaceae bacterium
GCCGCATCTCGGCCTCGCCCATTCGATGGGCGGCTGCATCGCGCTCACGGGCGCCATCGAGGGCTGGCTGCCGGTATCGCGGCTCGTCGCGGTCGCTCCCATGCTCGGGCTCAGCATGGTGAAGCAGGAGGCGGTCGCGAAGGCCGCGGCCCGGACGCTGACGCTTCTCGGCTTCCGCAGCCGTTTCGTCCCGGGCGGCGAGGCGCGCTCGATCTCCGTGCTGCCTTTCGAGGGCAATCGGCTCTGCGCCGACCCGCGGCGCTACGCGCGCAACGCCGCCATCGCGGCGGCGCTCGAGGGTGACGCGATCGGCGCGCCCACGATCGGCTGGCTCGATGCCGCCTATCGGGCGATGGCCCGGTTTCGCCGGCCCGGGGCGGCGGCGGGCATCCGCATGCCGGTCCAGATCATCGCGCCGAGCGAGGACCCGATCTGCTCGACCCCGACCATCCGGCTCTTCGCGGATTCGCTGCCGCCCGGCTCGCTCACGCTGATCCCGGGCGCACAGCACGAGATCCTCATGGAGACGGACGCGATCCGGGCGCGCTTCTGGGCGGCGTTCGACCGGTTCGTGGACGAGCCCTCGCGGCGGGGATCGTCCTCAGCCGTTCAGGAGGTCGAGCACCGGGCCATGTAGTCGCGGATCGCCGCAGGCGACGATCGATCCGCCCGCGGAAGCCGGCTCGCCCGTCCAGGTCGTCACGACCCCGCCCGCGCCCTCGATGATCGGGATCAGCGCCACGATGTCGTAGGGCTTGAGCCCGGTCTCGACCACGACGTCGATCTGCCCCGCCGCCAGCATGCAATAGGCGTAGCAATCGTAGCCGTAGCGGGCGAGGCGGACCGCCGCCTCCACCCGCTCGTAGGGCGCGAGCGTGTCGCCAGGGAACAGCTTCGGGCTCGTCGTCGAGAGAAGCGCGTCGGCGAGCGAGGCGCAACGCCGCGTCTGCAGCCGGCGCTCGCCATGCGGCCCGCGATATTGCGCGCTGCCGCAATCGCCCGAGAAACGCTCGCCGATGAAGGGCTGGTGCATGAGCCCGAAGGCCGGCGCGCCGGCCCGGGTCAGGCCGATGAGCGTGCCCCAGAGCGGCAGCCCCGCCACGAAGGCGCGCGTTCCGTCGCTCGGGTCGAGCATCCACACGAATTCGGCGTCCGCCCGCTCCGTCCCGAATTCCTCGCCCACGATGCCGTGCGTCGGAAAGCTCGCCTGAATCAGGCGTCGCATCGCGGTCTCGCCCGCCTTGTCGGCCTCCGTCACGGGGTCGAAGGCGCCTCCCCGGCTCTTGTCCTCCGCGTGCAGCGCCGTGCGGAAGAAGGGGAGGATGGCCTGGCCCGAAACGGTCGCCAGCTCGTTGACGAAGCTTGAAAATTCGACAGGTCGCATACTTGCCCCTCGACGGGCGCCCCGAAAGCCGCGCCCGCTCACCGTTCTCGCCGATCATCGGCCGCACCGCCCCACTTGTCTTTTTGTGCGACGCACCGTATTTTGTGCATCGCAACGTCGCTCTGGTGACGTTGCTGCCCTCCTTGGGCGTTTCCTCCCTAGACTTGGGCCGCTCACGCAAGTGTGCGGCCCATTTTCGTTGGCCGACCTATTCGGCCGCGATCCGCTGCGGCGCGTGCGCCGCCGTGAAGCATTCGATCAGCTCCGCGACGGCGGTCGCGAGATCGCTCGCGACCCGGCCGAAGCGGCCGATCGGCTGCAGGCTGCGCTCGTCCATGTAGAGGGCGCGGTTGATCTCGATCTGGAGCGCGTGACGTCCGAGGCTCGGCGCGCCGTAATGCTCCGTGATGAAGCCGCCCGCATACGGCTTATTGCGCACGACCGAGAAGCCGCGGGCGCGCAGCACCGCCTCCATGAGGTCGGTCAGGAAGGGCGAGCAGCTCGTGCCGTAGCGGTCCCCGAGCACGATGTCGGCCCGCGCCGGATTGTCGTCGCGCGTCGCGGTCGCGGACGGCATCGAGTGGCAGTCGATGAGCACCGCGTAGCCGAAGCGGCTCGCCGTGTCCTTCACGAGGCCGCGCAGGGCGCGGTGATAAGGCTTGTAGAGCCCCTCGATGCGGGCGAGCCCCTCCTCGACCTTCAGCCGCCCGGCATAGATGTCCTGCCCGTCCGCCACGATCCGGGGAATGGTCCCGAGACCGCCCGCGACCCGCATGGAGCGGGTGTTCACGTAAGGCGGCAGCCGCCCGTCGAACATGCGCGGGTCGAGCTCGTACGGCTCGCGGTTGACGTCGAGGAAGGCGCGAGGGAAGCGCGCGCTGAGCAGCGGCGCCCCGAGCGCCACGACGCCGCCGAACAGCCTGTCGACGAAGGCGTCCTCCGAGCGGCGCAGGGTCATGGCGTCGAGATGCGAGGCCGCCAGGAAGGCCGGCGGATAGAGGTCGCCCGCATGGGGTGCGTTGAACACGAACGGGACGGTGCGACGGGGCGGTTCCGCCACGACGAAAGGCGGGAAGAAGGCCGGGGTCAGGTCCGTCGGAATCAAGGCGTCGTCCGAGAAGCTGCGCCAGCTTGGGGCCGTCCGGCGGCCCTGTCCATCGGGGGGCGCGCGGGAGCGCCTTTCAGAACGCGTTTACCCTGTGCCCCCTTTATGGAAGAACCCGATTCGCGCGCTCGCCCGGACAGCCCCTCCATGAAGATCCTCCTCGCCGAAGACGACAACGACATGCGCCGCTTCCTGGCGAAGGCGCTCCAGAACGCCGGCTACGAGGTCACGGCTTACGACAACGGCGCGTCCGCCTATAACCGGCTGCGCGAGGAACCGTTCGAGCTCCTGCTCACCGACATCGTCATGCCCGAGATGGACGGGATCGAGCTCGCCCGGCGGGCGACCGAGCTCGATCCGGACATCAAGGTGATGTTCATCACGGGCTTCGCGGCGGTCGCGCTCAATCCCGATAACAAGGCCCCGCGCGACGCGAAGGTCCTGTCCAAGCCTTTCCACCTGCGCGAGCTCGTGAGCGAGGTCGAGAAGCTCGCCCAGCGCGCCGCCTGAGCGGCGCGGGCGTCCGGCTTGCGGCATCGCGGCCCAGGGTCTTGGGCCGCCCCCGGCGCATGATTGCCACAATGCCCGTGACGTCGTAGCTCCCCCTCGAGCTGTCTCGGAGCAGGATCATGATCTCGCGGCGCCACGCGCTCGGAACAATGGCGGCGGCCGGCGCCCTCGCGGCGTCCGGCCAGGTCGCGCGGGCCCAGAACGCGCCCGTCCCGGAGCTGAT
>JAFAPJ010000044.1 GCA_019247255.1 Methylobacteriaceae bacterium
CGGCTTCTTCACGCCCGACCGCCTGGCCCGGTTCGTCGAGATCGCTCCGCCCCGGCTCGCGGCCTCCCCGACGGACGCCCTTCCGCTCCTCCTCAACACCGGACGGGTCCGCGACCAGTGGCACACGATGACCCGGACGGGGCTCAGCCCCCGGCTGTCCGCCCATGTTCCGGCGCCGTTCGTGGCGATCCACCCGGACGACGCAACGCGGTTCGGATTGGAGGGTGGTGGCCTGGCGCGCGTGACGACCGCCCATGGCAGCGCCGTCCTCGAGGTCGAGGTCACCACGAGCCAGGCGCCGGGCTCGATCTTCGCGCCCATCCATTGGAGCGATGCGACAGCCTCCGCGGCGCGGGTCGGCGCGCTCGTGCAGGCCGTCGTCGATCCCGTGTCGGGCCAACCCGAGGCGAAGGCGACGCCGGCAGCCGTCGCGCCCGTCGCGGCGCGCTGGCGCGGCTTCCTCCTCTCCCGCGCGCCCCTCGCGATCGGTCGGGACGACCCGACCTTCCCCTGGTGGTGCCGCGTGACGGTCGATGCGGCGGCCGGCCTGCTCGTCGCGACCGACCTGCCGCCCCGGCAGGTGGCCGAGCGTGCGCCCGACCTTTTCCCGGGCGCCGACCTCGCGGAATACGCCGACGCGGCGGCCGGCATCTACCGCTGTGCGGCCTTCGTCGGCGAGCGGCTCGAGGCCTGCCTCTTCATCGCTCCCGCCGAGGTGCGGCCGCATTGGGGGGCGGTCGGGGCCTTGTTCCAGGCGGGCGGCAGGGCGTCCGCGCTCGGGGCGCTCTCAGGCCGCGACGGGAGCGCCACGGGGAGCGCCGGCCCGCTCGTCTGCTCCTGCTTCAGCGTCGGGCTCGCGGCGATCACGCGCGCGATCCGCGAGGGCGGCGCGACCTCGCCCGAGGCGATCGGCGCGGCGCTGCGGGCCGGGACGAATTGCGGTTCCTGCGTGCCAGAGCTGCGCCGCATCATCGCCCGCGAGCTCTCGCCCGAGGCCGCGTGACGGACCGCGCGGGCGCGTCCGGGCTCCGTCGGCCAATCGGCCACGCGAAGGCGGCCCCGAGGGTTCTCGACGTCGCGCGAGCCTTCTCACGAGAACCTGGCTGATCTCGGAACCGCCGATCGCGCGCGGCCGGATCAGGGCTCACCCGCCGCGTTGCCGGCTCGCAACAAACGACCGGAAAGCGTCGAGTATCAGACAGAAATAATTGCGCCCGCCGATCCGCGGAGGTTTGTTCTTGGCTCTGAGTCGGGCGCGGCGGGTCGATGCGTAGGAAGGATCGGGCGAGGGAGCGGCGGCTTCCGGCGAGCGCTCGCGGAGGAGCGTGCGCGCGATCGCGTGCACGAAGCCCAGAGTAATGCCCCGCCTTCACGCGAGCCGCTTCGCGGCCTGGCGCCTCGCGCTGCTCGCGTCGACCGCGCTCGTCCTACATCAACTGGCGCCGAACGCGGCACGGGCCGCGGGCGGCAACGGCGGCGACGGGGCGGGTCCTGTGGCTGGAGGTGCGGGCGGCGTCGATGCCACCGTCATCGGGACCAGCAGCGCCGGCAACAACGGCTCGAGCGACGTCACTTCGGGCGGAGGCGGCGGGGGCGGCGGCGCAGGTTTCGGGAACGTGAACGGCGGGGCCGGGGGCGCGGGCGCTGGCGGTCCTGGCGGGAACGGCGGGACGTTCACCTCTGCCACGATCGGCGGGAGCCTCGTCCCGGGCGGCGCGACGTCTTCCTCAACTGGGGCGCTGAACGGCGCGGACGCCACGAACACGGGGGCCGGCGGAGGCGGCGGCACGGGAGGCATCAGCATCTTCCGGTCGCTACTCACCTTCGGCCCGACCGGCACGTTCCAGGCCAGCACCGGCGGCAACGGCGGCGCGGGCAACGGCACCGGCGGCGGCGGTGGAGGCGGTGGCGGCGGCTACGGCATCGTCTTCGACCAGGCCGGCACGCTGCGCGTCGACGGGACGGTGATCGCCGGCAATGGCGGAGCCGGCGGCGCTGCCGGAGGGAGCGCCGGATCCGTTGGCGGAACCGGCGGCACCGGCGGGGTCGGCGCCTTCATGTTCGACGGGCGGACGCTCACCAACTTCGGCTCCATCACGGGTGGGACCGGCGGCGCGGGCGGCTCGGGTGGCGCGAACGGTGCAGCGGGGGCGGCGGGAGCGGGCGGTGTCGGCGTCGTCGGCTCCAACCTCACGGTCGTGAACTCGGGTAGGATCACCGCCGGGCTGTCGGGCGACGGCGCGACCCGCGCCAACGCCATCACCTTCACGAGCGGCGCGAACCGCCTCGAGCTTCAGGCCGGCTCCGTTATCACGGGCAACGTGGTGCAGAGCGGCGCGAGCGGCACCTTCGCGCTCGGCGGGGCGACGAACCCGACCTCCGCCTTCGACGTCTCGGCGATCGGCGCCCAGTATCAGGGCTTCAACGCCTACGAGAAGACGGGCGCGAGCACCTGGACGCTGACCGGAACGACCACGACCGTCACGCCCTGGACGATCAACGGGGGCACGCTCGCGGTCTCGCTGGACGGCAATCTGGGCAACGCCGGAGGCGGCCTGACACTGAACGGCGGAACGCTTCAGATCACGACCAACGGGTTCAGCAGCGCGCGGGGGATCTCGCTCGCGACGTCCGGCACGGTGCAGGCGGACCCGGGCGTCGCCGCCACCCTCTCGGGCAACGTGGCGGACGGCCCGGGCGTCAACGGCAACTTGACCAAGACCGGCGCCGGCACGCTCATCCTCACGGGAGGGAACAGCTATACCGGCGGCACGACCTTCGCGGCCGGTACCCTGAACGTCGGGGGCGCGGGCGTGCTCGGGCCGAGCGGCGCCCTCTCCTTCACCGGCGGCACGCTCCAGTACGGCGCGGTGAACCAGACGGATTATTCGTCCCGCTTCTCGAATGCTGCGAACCAGCTCTATTCGGTCGACACCAACGGCCAGAACGTTACCTTCGCGACCGGCCTGACCTCGCTCGGCGGCAGCTTCACGAAGCTCGGGGCCGGCACGCTCACCCTGTCCGGCGCCAGCACCTATTCGGGCGGGACGACGATCGCGGGCGGCACGCTCCGGCTCGCGAACGACGCGGCGGTCGGCACGGGCGCGATCACGACGACTGGCTCCGTCATCTCCTATGCGAACGGGACCACGATCGCGAACCCGATCGTCCTCAACTCGAATACGACGCAGCTGCAGGTGCTCGCAGGCGAGGCCGCGACCCAATCGGGCCCGATCTCCGAGACGGGCGGATCGCGGCCGGTCGAGAAGATCGGGACCGGCACGCTCACGCTCACGGGCGCGCTCAGCTACACGGGCCGAACGACGGTCACCGCCGGAGAGCTGGTGCTCGGCAATGCCGCGATTCCGGTCACTTTGCCGGGCGACGCAAGCGTGGCCGACGGAAGCTTCCTCAGCATCCTGAACGGGTCGGCCGGCGCGGGCACGATCACGGTCGCCGGCCTCGCGGGCGGCCTCAGCCTCGGGACTCGTTTCGGACAGGCCTTCGGCAACCCGATCGGCAGCGCGACGCTCGGGACCTCGACGGTCGTCAACGATGGGACCGTCCTGCTCCTGAACAGCACGGCGGGCGCGTCGCAGATCACCAACCGCGGCAGCCTCCAGTTCGTCGGAACGTCGACCGCCGGAAGCTCGACGATCACGAGCAGCGCCGATCTCACCTTTCAGGACACGTCGAGCGCCGGCGCCGCGACCGTGACGACCGCCAACGGCGGACGCACCAACTTCCTCTTCGGCGCGACGGGCGGAACTTCACGGCAGATCGTACGAGCCGGCGGGTTGCTCGAGGTCTCGCCCGTCGACCCCCCGCGAGCCCTGACGATCGGCTCGCTGGAGGGCGCCGGGACCGTCAATCTCGGCGGTACGACGCTCACGATCGGCAGCAACGACCTGTCGACGACCTTCTCGGGCGCGATCACGCCGAACAGCGCTTACACGGGGACCGGCCCCCGCGTCGGCGGGATCGCCAAGATCGGAACCGGCACGCTCACGCTCTCGGGCACGAACACCTATACGGGCGGCACGACGATCTCGGGCGGCGTGCTCGCGGCCACGTCGGATGCAGCGCTCGGCGCCTTGTCGGGCGGGCTGACGCTCGACGGCGGCACGTTCCGGTTCGGGTCGAGCTTCGGCATCAGGGGAACGCGCACGATCACGCTCGGCCCGGGCGGCGGGACATTCGACGCTGCCGGCTTCGGCGGTCAGATCGGACCGTCTTTCCAGGGCCCCGGGTCCGTGACGTTCGCCAACAGCTCCGCGACCCTGGCGGGCTTCAGCCTGTTCTCGGCGAACTCGTATACAGGTGCGACTCGGATCGACCCCAATACGCTCGTGCTCGCCTTCGCGGGTGCGCTGTCGCCGAATTCCGACCTCACCCTCAATGGCAGCTTAGGAACCGCGACCAACAACACGGTGCGATCGTTGTCGGGTACGGGAATCCTCAACCCGGGTGGGGCCGCGGGAACGACGCAAACGATCACGATCGCACCGCCGTCGGGAATGTTCAGCTTCTCCGGCATCATCGCGGACAGCGGCGACTCGACGAACCGGCTCGCGCTCACGAAAACAGGCGCGGGCACGCAGGTTCTGGCGGGCTCGAGCGCCTATACGGGCGCCACGACGGTTTCGGGCGGCACGCTCGCGGCCGGGGCAACGAACGCCTTCGCGGCAGGCTCCGCCTTCACGATCGGAGGCTCCGGCACGCTTGACCTCGCCGGCTTCTCGCAGACGATCGGATCGCTCGCTGGATCGGGCACCGTCACGACCAGCGGCGCAGGGCGCGCGACGCTGACGACGGGCGGCGACGGCACCTCGACCACCTTTTCGGGCACGCTCCAGGATGGCGGCGGAACGCTCGGCCTGACCAAGGCCGGCGCCGGCACGTTCACGCTCACAGGGGCGAACACCTACACGGGCGGCACGACGGTCGCGGGCGGGGTTCTGGTCGCCTCGTCCGACGCCAATCTCGGCGCACCATCGGGCGGGCTCACGCTCGACGGCGGGACCTTCCGATTCGGGTCGCGCTTCGACCTGTCGACGAGCCGCGCGATCACCCTCGGGCCGGGCGGCGGTACGTTCGATGCGGCCGGCAACGGCAGCACGTTCAGTCAGGCCTTCCAGGGCTCCGGGTCGGTCGTGTTGACGAACAGCGCCGTGGCGGCGGGCGGGTTCGCCCTCCAGGCCATGAATAGCTATGCAGGGGCGACCCGGATCGACCCGAACACGAGCGTGTTGACGACGGTCGCTGGCGCGCTGTCCCCTAATTCGGACCTGACCGACAACGGGTCGCTCGGGATCACCTCCGACAATACGGTCCGGTCGCTCTCCGGAACCGGCACCCTCGCGTCTGGCGGAGCGGCCGGAACGACGCAGACGCTCACGATCGCGTCGCCCGGGGGCACGACGACATTCTCAGGCCGGCTGGGAGAGATCGGCGGAACTCTCGCGATCACCAAGACAGGCGCGGGCACGCAGGTCCTAGCAGGCACGAGCGCGTATGCGGGCGCCACCGGGGTGGCGGGCGGCACGCTCCGGGGCGGAGCCGCGAACGCCTTCGCGGCCGCGAGCGCCACGACCGTCGGGGCGGGCGCCACGCTCGACCTCGGCGGCTTCTCGCAGACGGTCGGCTCGCTCGCGGGATCGGGCACCGTCACCAACGGCGCGGTCACGGCCGCGACGCTGACGGCGGGCGGCGATGGCACCTCGACGACCTTCTCGGGCACGCTTCAGAACGGCGCCGGCGCGCTCGGTCTCATCAAAGCCGGCGGGGGCACGCTGACGCTGACGGGCGCGAACAGCTACACGGGCGGGACCACGATCGCAGGCGGGACGCTGCAGGTCGGGGCGGGCGGGACGGCGGGCGCGATCACCGGGAACATAGCGAACAGCGGAGCGCTCGTCGTCAACCGTTCGGACGCCGTGACCTTCGGGGGCGTCGTGTTCGGGACCGGATCGCTGACGCAGGCGGGAATCGGCACGCTGACGCTGACGGGCGCGAACAGCTATTCGGGCGGCACCACGATCGCAGGCGGGACGCTGCAGGTCGGGGCCGGCGGGACGGCGGGGTCGATCACCGGGAACGTGGCGAATAGCGGGACGCTCGCCTTCAACCGGTCCGACGCCGTGGCCTTCGGGGGGGTCGTCTCCGGGACCGGGTCGCTTACCCAAGCCGGGGCCGGCACGCTGACGCTCACGGGCGCGAACACCTATTCGGGCGGGACCACGATCTCGGCCGGCACGCTACAGGTCGGGGCGGGCGGGACGGCAGGCGCGATCACCGGGAACGTGGCGAACAGCGGGACGCTCGCCTTCAGCCGGTCCAACGACGTCACCTTCGGGGGGGTCGTCTCTGGGACCGGGTCGCTCACCCAGGCCGGGACCGGCACGCTGACGCTCACGGGCGCGAACACCTATTCGGGCGGGACCACGATCTCGGCCGGGACGCTGCAGGTCGGCGCGGGCGGCACGTCGGGGTCGCTCGGCTCCGGCGCGGTCACCGATAACGGCACGCTCGCCTTCAACCGATCGGACGTGATCACGGTGGGCAACGTGATCACGGGGTCCGGCCTGCTCCGGCAGGCGGGCTCCGGCACGACGATCCTTACGGCGGCTAATAGCTATTCCGGGGGCACGATCATCTCGGACGGCGTGCTCGAGGTCCGGGACGCGGCGGCCCTCGGCACAGGACCCCGCGTTCTGACCGGCGGCGCGCTGGGGGTTCGGGCCGGGCGTGGTCCTCCGCTTCCTCTCGTTCTCGGCGGCGCCGCCCGGAGCGATCCAGGGGTCCAACTTCCTCCCTGGCGTCGGCTTCGTGACCGCGACGGGCGGGAGCTTCTACTTCACGAACTCGATCCTGCGTGACGGAACGGTCGGGCGGCTCGGGCTTCTGGTGACGGGCTCGGCGCAGGTCACGTTTGACGGGGCGCAGACCTTCACCGGCGGGACGACGATCGACGGGTCGACGGCGCGGCTGCGTCTGACCTCGCCCGCGGCGGCCGGCGGCGCGAACGGGGTCGGCAACACCGTCACGCTGACCTCGGGGACGCTGTCGCTCGGTGCGGGAACCTACGGCTTCCCGATCACGCTCGCGGGCGCGGACGGCCGGATCGAGGTCACGGACGCCGACGTGGCCACGGCCGGCGGCGCGATCACGTCGAGCGGTGCCTTCGGCTTCGCCAAGACCGGCTCGGGCACGCTCACCCTCACGGGCGCCAACACCTATACGGGCGGGACCACGATCTCGGCCGGAACCCTGCAGGTCGGGGCGGGCGGAACGGTGGGGTCGATCACCGGGAACGTCGCGAACAGCGGCTCGCTCGTGTTCAACCGTGCGGACGCGGTGACCTTCGGGGGCGTCGTGTCCGGGACGGGCTCGCTGACGCAGGCGGGGTCCGGCACGCTCACGCTGACGGGCGCCAGCACTTATACGGGCGGCACCACGGTCGCGGCCGGGACGCTGGCCCTCACGGGCTCGGCGAGCCTGGTCTCGGCTGTGGGCGTCGGCGCCGGCGCGAACCTGGCCAATGCCGGCACGTTGTCCGGCGCGCTCACCAATGCCGGGACGGCGACGAATGCCGGAACGGTGTCGGGCGGGGTCACGAATTCGGGGAGCTTCACGACGAGCGGGACCGTCGCGACCGGCCTGACGAATACCGGCGCCGTCACGGCGTCCGGCGGACGGGTCGACGGCGTGATCCTTAACAATGCCGGGACGTTCACCGTCACGGGTCCGGTCGGGACGACCGGCACGTTCGGGAATGCCGCCGGCGCGACCCTCGCGATCACGGGCTCGGGCGCCTACACCCTCTCGGGTCTCCTGACGAATGCGGGCGCTGTCACCGTCGCGGGCGGGGGGAGCCTGACCGCCGGGGGCGTCGCGAATTCCGGATCGATCACGGTCGCGGCCGGCGGCACGGTCACGGACACGCTGACGAATACCGGCGCCGTGGCGAATGCGGGCACCTACAATGCGGACGTCACGAACGCGGCCGGCGCGACCTTCACCAATACCGGGACGGTCAACACGCTGACGACGCCCTTCGCGAATGGCGGGACGTTCGTCTCGACCGGCACGATCACGGGCGGGCTCGCCAATACCGGAACTGCGAGGCTCGCCGGAACGCTCACGGGCACGGTGACGAACGCCGCCGGCGCAAGCGTGACCGCGACGGGTCCGCTCGCCGGGATCGGCCGGCTCACGAACGAGGGCACCTTCGACCTCGGCGGGCAGGCGGTCGCGATCGGGTCGCTCGCCGGATCGACGACGACCGGCCTCGTGCGGAACGGCACGCTCAGCGCCGGGTCGGACGGGAGCTCGACGACCTATGCGGGCCGCCTCGCCGACGGGACGGGGCCGACCGCGCTCGCCAAGACGGGCGCCGGCACCCTGACCTTGACGGGCGCGAACAGCTTCACGGGCGGGCTCACGGTGGCGGGCGGCACGCTGGTCGCTTCGGTCGAGAGCGTTGGGACCGGGCGGATCACGAATGCGGGCGCGCTCGTTCTCGACCAAGGGACCGACGCGACGCTCGCGGCCGCGATCGACGGGACGGGAAGCCTCGAGAAGCGCGGGGCCGGCACGCTGACCTATGCCGGGACGGGCGCGCTCACGGGCCCGACGAGCGTGACGGGCGGGACGCTCGGCGTGACCGGTAGCCTCACGGGCTCGCCCGTGACGCTCGGCTCCGGCACGACGCTGTTCGGGACCGGCACGGTCGGCGGTCTCGCGGTCGCGTCCGGGGCGACCGTCGCGCCCGGGCCCGCCGGCGGCGGGGTCGGGACGCTGTCCGTTTCCGGCAACGTCCTCTTCGCCCCGGGCTCGCTCTTCCAGGTGAGCGCCACCCCGGCCGCCGCCTCGCGGATCAGCGCGAGCGGGACCGCGACGCTCGGCGGCGGCACGGTGTCGGTGCTCGCGGGGACGGGCCTCTACCTGCCGGGCGCCCGATACACGATCCTCTCGGCCGCGGGCGGGCTCGCCGGGCAGTTCTCGAGCCTGCAGACGACCACGAACCTCGCCTTCCTGCAGCCGAGCCTCGCCTATGACGCGACGAGCGTCTCGCTCGGCTTCGCGCAGGTCGCGACCTTTCCGCAGGTCGCGCTGACCCGCAACGAAGCCGCGACGGCCGGCGCGCTCCAGGGGCTCGGCCCCGGCAACCCGCTGTTCAACGCCATCGTGGGCCAGAGCGCGACCGGCGCCCGCCTGGGCTTCACCGCGCTTTCCGGCGAGGTCCAGGCGAGCGCGGTCGGCACGATCGCGCAGGACGCGTTCCTGCTCCAGGAGCTCATCCTCGACCATCTGCGCTTCGGAAACGGCGCCTTCCCCGGGCTCGGCGGCCTGCCGGGCTTCGGGGCGAACGCGACCGTGGAGGCGGCTTACGCGGCCGACCTGCCCGGCCCGGCGGCGCCCCCGAGCCCGGTGCCGCTCGCCGTCGTGCCGAACGACGGGTTGTGGGGGCAGGCCTTCGGGTCGTTCGGCGAGACGGGCGGCACGCGCGACGCGTCCCGGCTCGCCCGCCAGGTCGGCGGTTTCGTGCTCGGCGCCGAGACGGGGTTTCCGGGTCTCCCGGCCTCCGCGTCGCTCCTTTCCGGCTGGCGCGCGGGCGTTGTCGCGGGCTACGCGCGAACGACCTTCGACGTCCCGGGCCGCCTTTCGACCGGCTCGCTCGACAACGCCTATGGCGGCGCCTACGCGTTCGGCCCGCTCGGCCCGCTCGAGCTGCGGGTCGGGACGCTCTACACCGAGCTCGCCCTGGACACGCGGCGCACGGCTTTGTTCCCGGGCTTCGCGGACCGGCTCGGCGGCAAGAGCGGCGGCGACGTGGTCCAGGGCTTCGGCGAGGCCGGGTACCGGATCCGGAGCCAGGCGGGCTATCTCGAGCCCT
>JAFAPJ010000574.1 GCA_019247255.1 Methylobacteriaceae bacterium
TATACGACGATCGCCATCGTCGGCGTGGTGCTGTTTGTCGTCATCGCCTACTTCCTCGGCATCCGCGTGGCCGTCGGCTTCGCGGTCGGCGCCATCCTCTCCGGAGCCGCCGGCTTCATCGGGATGAACGTGTCGGTGCGCGCCAACGTCCGCACGGCCCAGGCGGCCTCCACCTCGCTCGGTGACGGGCTCGACGTCGCCTTCAAGTCGGGCGCGGTCACCGGGATGCTGGTCGCCGGTCTCGCGCTGCTCGGCGTCACGGTCTACTACGCGATCCTGACCCGGGTGCTCGGCTTCCAGCCTTCCAGCCGGGTCGTGATCGACTCGCTCGTCGCGCTCGGCTTCGGGGCCTCGCTCATCTCGATCTTCGCGCGCCTCGGCGGCGGCATCTTCACGAAGGGCGCCGACGTCGGCGCCGACCTCGTCGGCAAGGTCGAGGCCGGGATCCCGGAGGACGACCCGCGCAATCCCGCCACGATCGCGGACAATGTCGGCGACAATGTCGGCGATTGCGCCGGCATGGCGGCCGACCTCTTCGAGACCTACGCGGTGACCGTCGTCGCCACGATGGTGCTCGCCGCGATCTTCTTCGCCGGCCAGGCCAGCCTCGAGACCATGATGCTCTACCCGCTCGCCATCGGGGCGGCCTGCATCGTGACCTCGATCATCGGCACCTTCGCGGTGAAGCTCGGGCCGAACCAGTCCATCATGGGCGCGCTCTACAAGGGCTTCATCGCGGCGGGCGCCCTTTCGGTCGTGGCGATCGCGGCCGTGAACTTCGCGCTCTTCGGCGGCTTCGGGACCGCGATCACGACGGCGAGCGGGACGAGCTTCACCTCCGGCTCGCTCCTCGGCTGCGCGATCGCCGGCCTCGTCGTGACGGCGCTCATCGTCGTCATCACCGAGTACTACACGGGCACGGGCAAGCGCCCGGTCGTGTCCATCGCCCAGGCCTCCGTGACAGGCCACGGGACGAACGTCATCCAGGGTCTCGCGGTGTCGCTCGAATCGACCGCGCTGCCGACGCTCGTCATCGTGTTCGGCATCATCGTGGCGTACGGCCTCGCCGGGCTCTTCGGCATCGCGATCGCCACGACCGCGATGCTGGCGCTCGCGGGCGTCGTCGTGGCGCTCGACGCCTTCGGGCCGGTGACGGACAATGCCGGCGGCATCGCCGAGATGTCCGGCCTGCCGCCCGAGGTGCGCAAGTCGACGGACGCGCTCGACGCCGTCGGCAACACCACCAAGGCCGTCACCAAGGGATACGCGATCGGCTCGGCCGGTCTCGGCGCGCTTGTGCTCTTCGCGGCCTACACCTCCGACCTTAACTACTTCATCACGGAGGCGAACAAGGCCGGCTCGACCGCCTATCAGTACTTCCGGGGCGTGACGGTCGACTTCTCGCTGTCGAACCCCTACGTCGTGGTCGGTCTCCTCGTCGGCGGGCTGATCCCGTTCCTCTTCGGCGGGCTCGGCATGACGGCCGTCGGCCGCGCGGCGGGCTCCGTCGTCATGGAGGTGCGCCGGCAGTTCCGCGAGAAGCCCGGCATCATGGCCGGGACGGACCGGCCCGATTACGGCCGCGCGGTGGACATGCTGACCCGGGCGGCGATTCGCGAGATGATCGTGCCCTCGCTCCTGCCCGTGCTCGCGCCGGTCGTGACCTTCTTCGCGATCGACGCGATCGCGGGGAAGAACCAGGCCTTCGCGGCGGTCGGCGCCATGCTGATGGGCGTCATCGTCACGGGCATCTTCGTGGCGATCTCGATGACCTCGGGCGGCGGCGCCTGGGACAACGCCAAGAAGTCCTTCGAGGACGGCTTCGTCGACCGCGACGGCGTCCGTCACATGAAGGGCTCGGAGGCGCACAAGGCCTCCGTCACCGGCGACACCGTCGGCGACCCCTACAAGGATACGGCCGGCCCCGCAGTGAATCCGGCGATCAAAATAACGAACATCATCGCTCTTCTTCTGCTCGCGATCCTTGCACACAGTTAATAGTTCGATGTTGTGGTTGCAAGGGCCCGCTCTGCTACGGCAGGGCGGGCCTCTTCTTTGTGTCGACGCTTGAGAGCGCGCCGTCAGGTTTTGAGCCGGCCCGCTCCAGGGACCGCTGACAGCAGCGCCTTCGTGTAGGCGTGCTGCGGGTCCGCGAAGAGCGACGCCGTCGGCTGTAATTCGACGATGCGGCCCTTCTGCATGACGGCGATCCGGTCGCACATCTGCGCGGCGACGCGCAGGTCGTGCGTCACGAAGAGGATCGCGAGGCCGAGCCGGCGCTGCAGATCCTGCATCAGCGCGAGGATCTGGGCCTGAACCGAGACGTCGAGAGCCGAGACCGGCTCGTCCGCGACGAGCACCTCGGGCTCGAGCGCGAGGGCGCGCGCGATGCCGACGCGCTGGCGCTGCCCGCCCGAGAACTCGTGCGGGTAGCGGTCCGCGACCTCCGCGCGCAATCCGACGAGGTCGAGGAGCTCGCGCGCCTTCGCGAGCGCTTCGGCTCTCGGCACGCCCTGGGCGATCGGACCCTCGGCGATGATGCGCCCGACCGTCCGGCGCGGGTTCAACGACGCAAAGGGGTCCTGGAACACCATCTGGATGCGCTTGCGCAGCGGGCGGAACTGACCTTGGCTCAGTCCTTCGATCGCGGTGTCGCCGATGCGGATCAAGCCGGCGTCGGGCTCGATGAGACGCAGCACGCAACGCCCGACCGTCGACTTTCCGGAGCCCGATTCGCCGACGAGGCCTAGCGTCTCGCCGCGCTTGATGACGAACGAGACGTTGTTCGCGGCCTTCACCTCGCGGCCCTTCCGGAACAGGCCGCGACCGCCATAGGTCTTCGCGAGGCTCTCCACCGCGAACGCCACGGGAGCGCGCGCGAGATCCTTCGGGGGCGGCGGCGTCAGCGATGGCACGGCCGCGAGCAGGCGCTTGGTATAATCGTGCTGAGGCCGAGCCAGGACGTCCGCGGCCGGTCCTGTCTCGACGCAGATCCCGTGCTGGAGCACCGCGACGCGGTCGGCGATCTCGGCCACGACCCCGAAATCGTGGGTGATGAACAGGACGGCGGTGCCGTGCTTGCGGCGAAGCGCGTCGAGGAGCTTCAGGATCTGGGCCTGTGTCGTCACGTCGAGCGCGGTCGTCGGCTCGTCCGCGATGATGAGCTTCGGCTCGAGCGCGAGCGCGATCGCGATCATCACGCGCTGGCGCTGCCCACCCGAGAGCTCGTGCGGATAGGCTCGGGCAATCGCCGACGGGTCGGGGAGCCCGACCTCCTCGATGAGCTGCAGGGTCCGCTCGCGACGGCCGCGGCGGTCGAGCGCGCCATGAGCCTCGAAGGTCTCCGCGATCTGATCGGCGACGCGCATCACCGGATTGAGCGAGGTCATGGGCTCCTGGAAGATCATGCCGATCTCCCGGCCGCGGATGTCGCGCATCTCGCGCTCGCCAAGCTTCGTGAGGTCGCGGCCGCCGAGCCGGATCGCCCCGCCAGCGAGCCGGATCGAGGGCGGCAGCAGCCCGATCGTCGCCAGAGCGGTCATCGACTTGCCCGAGCCGGATTCGCCGACGACGCAGAGCGTCTCCCCGGGCGCCACTGCGAGCGACAGGTCGCGGACCGCGAAAGCCCGGTCGGCGCCGCCCGGAAGCGCGAGGTTCAGGCCTTCGATCGCCAGGACGGGCTCGCTCATGCCCGGCGCTCCTTCGCGAGACGCGGGTTCAAGGCGTCGTTCAA
>JAFAPJ010000075.1 GCA_019247255.1 Methylobacteriaceae bacterium
GATCAGGACCGAGAGCGGGCCGGCGAAGGCAAGCCCGAGGCCCGGCGAACTCACCGGGCCGATGGGCGTCGGCCGGATGGTGAGCGCGAAGGCGAGGATCGCCAGGGTCACGAGGGCGGGCCCTCGGAATGTCCAGCGCTCGAGCGATGACCCGGTCCGGACGACGCCGATCGCCGCGAGCCCGAGCCCGCAGGCGCCGACCCCGAAGGCCAGCCAGCGCGGCATGAGACCCGGCCCGATCGCCCGAAGGGTCCCGGAGGGCAGGTCCCGGCTGAGCCAGAGCGCGAGTCCCGCGAGGGCCAGCAGCGCCAGTCCTGAGACCACGCTCTGCGGTCCGCGCACTCGGCCCGCGCGGGGCGCGGCCCGTCCCTCGTCCTGGCTCGAGCTCATGCGAGCGCCCCTACCCTGACCCGGGCCTCGGCCTTCCTGCCGACCGGCCGTCCGTCGCCGCGCGTTTGTTCGCCGGTCGACCTCCTCAGGATCTGGCAGAGAGATCGGCGGCTGTCACCAGGGTGCGGTCTCGGCCAAAAGGCGGCGTTGGCTCGGCCACGCCGGATGATAAGCCGGTGAGAAACGATGGGAGAACGTCATGGGATCTTGGACACGGCGCGACGCGCTCGTCGCCGGGATAGGCGGCGCGCTCGCCTGGGGCGGCGCTCGCGGCCAGAGCACCTTCCCGACCCGCCCGATCACGCTCGTGGTTCCGTTCGCCGCGGGCGGCTCGACCGACGTGGTGGCCCGGCTCGTCGCTCAAAAGATGAGCGAGGGGCTCGGCCAGCAGGTGATCGTCGAGAACGTCGCCGGCGCGGGCGGGAACGTCGGGGCCGCCCGGGTCGCGAAGGCCGATCCGGACGGCTACACCATCCTCATGGCGACGGTCGCCACGCACGCGCTCAACCCTTTGATGCTCAAGCGCAAGCTGTACGACGCGGTTGCTGATTTCACGCCCATCTCGCTTCTCGCGATCGTGCCGAACGTGCTCGTGGTCAATCCCGAGCTCCCGGCCAAGACGGTCGCCGAACTCGTTGCGCTGCTCAAGGCCGATCCCGGCAAGTACAACTACGCGTCCTCGGGCAACGGCACCCCGCTTCACCTCTCGGGCGAGCTCTTCAAGGCGTTGTCCGGGACCCAGATGCAGCACATCGCCTATCGAGGCGCAGGCCCCGCGCTCAACGACGTGATGGCGAACCACGTGCCGATCATGTTCGACAACCTGCCCTCCTCCTCCGAGCTCATGCGGTCGGGCAAGCTGCGCGGGCTCGCGGTGACGACCCGCGAGCGGGCTCCGACCTTTCCGGAGCTCCCGACGATCGCGGACACGCTGCCCGGCTACGAGACCTACACCTGGAACGCCCTGTTCGGCCCGAAAGGTCTCCCGGCCCCCGTCCTCGAGCGACTGAACGCCGAGGCCGTGAAGGCCGTGAAGGACCCGACCGTCGAGGCGCGCCTCCGCGATTTCAGCGCGACCGTGGTCGGCTCGACCTCGGGCGCGCTCGCCGATCACGTCAAGGCCGAGCTCGCCAAATGGGCGCCCGTCGTGAAGGACGCCGGGGTCTCGATCGACTGAGCGGCGCGCTCAGCTGCGAAAGAAGGCGCTCGCGGCCTCTCGCGAGCTCTCCTTGCGGCGCGCCTCCGCCCTCAGCCGCTCGATCTCGGCCTCGAGCGTCGCGATGCGCTCGTCGATCTCGTGCAGCGACAGGGCGGACAGGTCGGAGCCGACGACGTGCACCGGCTTCGGCTTCGGCCGGTCGTCGAGATCGTCACGCATCGATCACCTCCCTTTGCGCCGTCTGGCGCGGCCCTATATACCGTACGTATCCGTCACAATCGGGACGAGGCGCTCCGGTGCGGTCGAAGCCGGGGCAGGGGCGAAGCTTTGCCCGGCACCCCGCCGCCCGTCCCCTGAGGAGAAGTTCATGTCGCAGACGCCCCTCATGCCGAAGGCGACGGCCGTGTGGCTGGTCGAGAACACGTCGCTGACCTTCGATCAGATCGCCGATTTCTGCCACCTTCACCCGCTCGAGGTGAAGGGCATCGCGGATGGCGAGGTCGCGGCCGGCATCAAGGGCTCGGATCCGATCCTCACGGGCCAGCTGACCCGGGACGAGATCGATCGGGCGGTGGCGGATGCGGGCTACCGGCTCAAGATGTCGCCCCCGAAGGTCAAGCTGCCCGAGATGAAGTCGGCCAAACGCGGCCCACGCTACACGCCCGTCTCCCGACGCCATGACCGACCGAACGCCATCCTCTGGCTCCTGCGCAACCACCCCGAGCTGAAGGATGCGCAGATTATCCGGCTCGTCGGCACCACCAAGACGACGATCCAGCAGATCCGCGAGCGCACTCATTGGAATTCGGCGAGCCTGCAGCCGATGGACCCCGTGACGCTCGGGCTCTGCTCGCAGATCGACCTCGATTTCGAGGTGGCGCGGGCCGCCAAGGACCGCCCGGCAACGGCCGAGGCGGAGCCGGACCAGACCTTGCTTCCGGCCGAGGTCTCGACCTCGGACACGGCGCACGATTACGGCCGCGAACGTCGCGGCGGCCGGGAGGAGCGGCTCGACGCCGACTCGGTCTTCTCCAAGCTGAAGCAGCTCAAGCGCGACGACGAGGACGCCTGAGCGAACGGCCGGAGGCGCGCCATGAACGTGAATACGAAGCGGCTCGGACGATCCGCGCTTCAGGTCCCGCGGCTCTCGTTCGGCTGCAACGTGTTCGGCTGGACGGCGGACGAGGAGCGCTCCTTCGCGCTGCTCGATCGCCTCGCGGAGCACGGCCTCCTGTTCC
>JAFAPJ010000136.1 GCA_019247255.1 Methylobacteriaceae bacterium
GACGCGGTTGCCCGTCTCGGGCCTGCGCCGTGTGCGCCCATCGGCGGTAGAGGGCGGTCGCGACCACACCGATCCCCGCTGCAGCGGCAACGGTAAGATGCTCGGCCCCGAGCACGGGCGCGGGCAACACCAGCCCACGGTTCGACAGAAACACTCCGGGGAGAGGCTGGAGAGCTTGCCGCGCCGACGGCAGCGCCTGAAGAACTGTGTACCAGAGCAGCAACTGCAGCAGCAGCGGCAGGTCGCGTAAGAGCTCGACGTAAAGGTTCGAGAGACGCGCCAAAAGCCAGTTGCGCGACAACTGGGCAATGCCGATCGCCGTGCCGAGAAGGGTCGCGAGCACGATCCCGAGACCCGCGACCTTGAGCGTGTTCAGGAGGCCGATGAGGAGCGCTCGCGCGTAGCTGTCGGACGGTGCGTAGGCGATCGGCGTTTCGGCGATGGGGAGGCCCGCCTCACGCCAGAGGAATCCGTATCCCGTCGCGATTCCGCGCAGGTCCAAGTTCCGGAGGGTGTTCGCGGTCAAGTACCAAGCCGCCGACGCCACGAGCGCGACGGCCAGGCCCTGGTAGAGCCACGCGCGCAGGAGCGGATCGTCGAGGCTGAAGGTTGGGACCCGCCGCTTGTGGGGCCTCACTCCACGCGTGGGAGCCGAAGGGACCTGCATGCCGGAACTCCGTGTGCAGAGGCGCTTGACGCCCGCCTCAAGAATGAATACATTCTGCATTAGACAAAAGCAAGAGCCCTCGATGCCCGACACTCTCGACGCCTTGGCCGACCGGTTCCTCGGTTCCCGCGACGGCCTCCCGGACGCCATCGCGCGTGCTCTGCGGGAAGCTGTTTTCTCGGGCGTGTTCGGCCCCAACGAGCGCCTGCACCAGGACGACATCGCGAAGCGCTTCGGCGTCTCGCGGGTGCCCGTGCGCGAAGCTCTGATGAAGCTCGTGGCCGAGGGCTTGGCCGTGCAGCGGCTCAACAAGGGTATCCGGGTCGCCCCGCTCAGCCGCGACGACTTCCGGGACGTGATGGAGCTGCGGCTCCTCTTAGAGCCGCATGCGCTTCGCCTCTCGGCGCCGCACCTCACGCGACAGGACTACGACGAAGCGGAAGCGATCCTGGCCGGCGTCAGGCCGGCCGGCGTCGGCTCGGAGGCGGCAACCCTCCATTGGCAGTTCCACAACCGGCTCTACGCCGGCGCCGAACGACCGCGGCTGCTGGGCCAGATCGAGGCGCTGCAGGTCGCGATCAATCGGTACGTCCTGCCGGTCTGGAAGACCGTGGGCCTCTCGCCGGACTGGGACGAGAGCCATCAGGTCATCGTAGATGCCCTCCGCGCCGGTGACGTGGATGCTGCGGCCGAACTCACCCGCCGCCAGATCGACGACGCGCTCTCCCGCATGGTCGAGCAGCTGCCCTCTACGTCCGCCCTGTCGGACGAGGACTGAGATCCGCGCCGGCCAACCATCAGCCCCAGGAGATGCCGATGCTGCGTGCTTTCACCCTCGCTCTTGCGATCGGACTTGCGGCTTGGCCGTCTGCCCGCGCGAGCGCGCAAGGCGGTTCCTCGCCCACGCTCGATGCCATCCGGTCGCGCGGGGTCATCACCTGCGGGACCGCACCGAACCTGCCGGGCTTTGCCGCCGTGAGCGATAGGGGCGAGTGGAGCGGGTTGTACATCGATGTCTGCCGCGCCGTCGCGGCGGCGGTGTTCGGCGACGCAGGCAAGGTCAAGTTCGTCGCGACGACGACCCAGAACCGCCTGCCGATGCTGCAGACGGGTGAGATCGACATCCTCGCGTCCAACACGACCTGGACGCTCGCGCGGGAGGCGTCCCTCGGCCTCCAGTTCACAGGCGTCACGTTCTACGACGGACAGGGCTTCCTGGTGCGGAAATCGCTCGGCGTGAAGTCGGCCAAGGAGCTCGACGGCGCGACGGTCTGCGTGCAGCCCGGCACGACGACCGAGTTGAACCTTACCGACTATTTTCGCCGCAATAGCCTCAAGCTGACGCCGCTCGTGATCGACAATCTCGAAGAGCTGCGTTCCGCTTTCCTCTCGGGCCGCTGCGACGCCTACACCATCGGCACGGCCGCGCTCGCCGCGTTCCGGGCCGGCCTCGGTCCGCGAGGCGAGGAGTTCGACCTCCTGCCCGAGATCATCTCGAAAGAGCCTCTTGGCCCGGTCGTCCGCAAGGGGGATCAGCGCTGGTTCGACATCGTGCGCTGGGCGGGCTTCGCCATGCTCATCGCGGAAGAGATGGGCCTCACCAGCAAGGCGATCGATGGAGCCGCGTCGAACTCCGACCCCGACGTTCAGCGCTTCCTCGGCCGCACCGGGGACTTCGGGAAGATGCTCGGCCTCGACAACGAGTGGTCGGCTCGGATCGTTCGCCAGGTCGGGAACTACGCCGAGAGCTGGGACCGCAACG
>JAFAPJ010000195.1 GCA_019247255.1 Methylobacteriaceae bacterium
CACGGGCGGGACCTCGACCTTGTAGGGCTCGAAATGCTCGCCGTCGTAGAGAACGCGCAGCCGCCCGCCTTCGTCCGGCGACCAGTTGTCGTTCATGTAGACGAGCATCGTCATGATCTTCGACGGCCCGTCCGTGTGAATCGAGCCGTATTTCGGCTGGCTCCGGCGCATGATCGTGGTGAGCCGCGGGAAGGGATGAAGATCGCGCCCGAAGGCGCGCGACAGCTCCTCGGTCAGATCCGGGCTCTCGAGCTCCTCGATCAGCAACTTGAACCGGCCCTTGAGCTGCACCTCGTCGACCGTAAGGTAGCCCGGCTTGTCGATCGCCGGGAAATCGCGCCGCAGGTCGTCGATCGCCTCGTCGCGGAGCATGCCTCCGCCGAGAAGATGGTCGTAAGGGTCGCGCGAGATCTCGGCCTGCCGGATGGCCTCCACGTTGACGAGGGAAAGGGACATGGCCGCCTGTGTTCGGTGGTGCGATGCGCCCCGTCGGACAAGATCACGGCGGCTTCAAGGTCAAGCCGTGCCGAGCGCTGGAGCTCGGCGGGCCGCTAAGCTTCAGCGAGGGCGAAAAGAAAAGCGCCGGCTCGAGGCCGGCGCTGGTCTGAGATGCGAAGGGTGATGGCGGAGCGCTAGTCGAGGACGACGACCTTCGCGCCGACCTTCACGCGGTCGTAGAGATCGATCACGTCCTCGTTCGTCATCCGGATGCAGCCGGACGAGACCGCCTGGCCGATCGTGTCCGGCTCGTTCGAGCCGTGGATGCGGTAGAGCGAGGAGCCGAGATAGATGGCGCGCGCGCCGAGCGGGTTCTCGGGGCCGCCGGACATATAGGCCGGGAGGTCGGGCCGACGCTTGCGCATCTCGGCCGGAGGCGTCCAGGCGGGCCATTCCTTCTTGGCCGACACCCGCTGGATGCCGCTCCACGCGAAGCCCGGCCGGCCGACGCCGACGCCGTACTCGATCGCCTCGCCGGATCCCGTCACCAGATAGAGCCGCCGCTCGCTCGTCGAGATGACGATCGTGCCGGGCGCATATTGATCGGTGAAGGCCACGACCTGCCGCGGGATCGGCGACTGGAGCGCGCGCGGATCACCCTCGATGTACTTCATCGTGTCCTGGTCGCCCATCGGGTCGGACCAGAACGGCGATTGCGCCGCAGCAGGCTGAGCGAAGGCAAGGCCTGCCGACAGTCCGGCAAGCGCGAGGAGCGTCAAGCGCATGGCAAGATCATCCAGAGTTTGGCGGGGCGGCCGCGTGAGCCGTTGTATGCGCCTTCAACGCAGCTGTTACGCTTCGGGTTTCGAAGTACCTCGGCTTTATTGCGGCGTCCGGCGACTCAGCGTGCGCGAGCACACGCATCAAGCGGGCGCGAGCGCGATGGCCGAGATCAGCCGCCCGTAATCCCCTTCGCCGCGATGGGTGGTGCGGCGGTAGCTGAAGAACCGGCGCTCATCCGAGTAGGTGCAGAGCCCGAGATCGGCGACCGTGCCGAGCCCCGCGCGGCGGAGCCGCTCGGCGATATAGGCCGGCAGGTCGAAGAGGCTGTGCCCGTCGCGCCCGGACGGGCGAAAATGGCGGAGCGCGGCAGGCTCGGCGGCTGCGAAGCGCTCGCGGAATTCGGGTCCGACCTCGTAGGCGTCGCGCCCGATCGTCGGGCCGAGGACCGCGACGGTCCGCTCACGACGCGCACCCAGCGCTTCCATGGCCTCGACCGTCGCTTCGAGGACGCCCCCGAACGCGCCCTTCCAGCCCGCATGGCACGCCCCGACGACCCGCGCCTCGGCATCCGCGAACAGGATCGGGCCGCAATCCGCAGTCGCGATCGCGAGCGCGAGGCCGGGCGTCGCGCAGGCCATCCCGTCGGCTTTCGGTCGATCCTCTCGCGCCCACGGCGACGTCACGGTAACCGCAAGGGGCGAATGGATCTGGTGAAGCGACAGGAGCGCGCGCGCCTCGAGCCCGAGGCGCCCGGCCATCCGGCGCCGGTTCTCCGCGACGTTGTCCGGCGCATCGGCCGAGCCGAGCCCGCCGTTCAGCGAAGCGTAGATCCCCTCCGACACCCCTTCCTCGCGCGTGAAGAAGGCGTGGCGGATGCCGGGCAGGTTCGCGAGCTCGGCGGCCTCGATCATCATGGCGCGTCCTTCCCGGTCGTGGCGGCCCGCGGGAGGCCCGGCAGGTCGGGCAGGTCGGGCGAGGAGAGCGCCGCGGCCTTGAACAATGCGCCCATCTCGCCCGGGCCGGAACCCGTCAGCCGAGCGAGCGCCGTGCGGACATTTGCGCCTGCGTCCGGGCTCGCGCCGCGGCCGAGCCGCTCGGCCCGAGCCGTGATCCCGAGCGCCAGGAGGAAATCGCCTTGGCGAACGGGTCCGTGGGGAACGGCCCCCGCGGCCTCGCCGGCACGCAGGAAAGCCGCGAAATCGACATGGGCCGTCAGATCGGCCTCGCCCGGCTCCGCGAGGGGGTCGGTGGCGGCGTGGCGCCGCACGGCCTGGAGCGTGTCGCCGAACCCCGATCGTGCATGGCCGTAATCGATGAGGAGCGCCGCGCCTGGATGGCGGGCGAAGCGCGCCGCGAGCGTGCGCGCGACCTCCGCGGCCGCGGCGCCGATCTCGAGGACGTCGCCCGGCTGCCCGCCGGAGGGCATCCCGGAACTCGGCTCGCTCGCGAGCCCGAAGGCGAGCCGGTTCTCCCCGAGCCCGACCAGGCGCTCGTGCCAGCCTCGCTCCGTCCGGACCAATTGCCGGATCGGCAGCGCGTCGAGGAACTCGTTCGCCAGGATGATCGCCGGTCCCTCCGGCACCTCGTCGAGCTGCGGGTGCCAGGCCGCGGGCCGCCCGGACGGCGCGAGCCGCGCGCGCTGCGCCTCCGCCAGGACCGGGCTCGTCTCGACGAGATGGAGCCGGAGCGCATCCCGGAAGGCGGGCAGGGCGCGCGCCGCCCGGATCGCGTCCGCCATGAGCGTGCCGCGGCCCGGCCCGAGCTCGACGAGACGCACGGGGTCGGGACGGCCCATGCGGGTCCAGGTTTCTGCCGCCCAGAGGCCGAGGAGCTCGCCGAACATCTGGCTGATCTCGGGCGCGGTCGTGAAATCGCCCGCCGCCCCCAACGGATCGCGGGTGACGTAATAGCCGTGGGTCGGATGGCCGAGCGCGAGCGCCATGTAGCGCGAGACGGGCATCGGGCCTTCGGTCGCGATCATCTCGCGGATGAGGATTTCGAGCGGCGTCATGCGCGCCCGGCGGCCGGGGCCGAACCCGTCCGGGTCCAGCCCCGCGCCGCCGCGACGATCGCCCCGAGCCCGACCACCGCCATCGGCACGGAGAGAAGCTGGCCCATCGTGGCCCCGCCGAGCAGGAAGCCGAGCTGGGCGTCGGGCTCGCGGAAATGCTCGCAGAGGATGCGGGCGACCGCGTAGCCGAGGACGAAGACGCCGCCCACCAGCCCCGGCCGGCGGAAGCCGAAGCGGCGCACCGTGAAGAGCATCACGGCGAACAGGATCAAGCCTTCCGCGGCCGCCTCGTAGAGCTGGCTCGGATGGCGCGGCACGTCGCCGGCGCGCGGGAACACGACCGCCCAGGCGACATCCGGCGCCGGCCGCCCCCAGAGCTCCCCATTGACGAAATTGGCGATGCGCCCGGCGAACAGCCCGATCGGGGTGACGACGGCCGCGACGTCGAGCATCGCGAGCGGGTTGAGCCCGCGCGAGCGCGCGAAGAGCACGATCGCCAGGACGGTGCCCAGGAAGCCGCCGTGGAAGGACATGCCGCCCTGCCAGACGGTGAAGATCTCGACCGGATGCGCGAGGTACTGGTCGAGGTTGTAGAACAGGACGTAGCCGACCCGCCCGCCGAGCACGACGCCGAGCGCCACCCAGACGATCAGGTCGTCCATGTCGAGAAGGCTCGGCCGGCGGGTCGTCCCCCAGAGGGCCTCGTTCGCCGCGAGCCGGCGCGAGAGCCACCAGCCGATCACGATCCCGGCCACGTAGGCGAGCGCGTACCAGCGAATGGCGAAAGGGCCGATCGCGATCGCGATCGGATCGATGGCCGGGAAAGGGAGCGCGAGGAGAGGCGGCATGGTCCGGTCCGGAGCGGGCGCGCTTTGGGCCGACCACCCGCCGGCGTCAACCGCCCGTGCGGTCGCGACGGGGCAGCGGCTTGACGGAAGGCCCGGCCCGGCGGAGCGTCGCGGCTCCATGTTCCGCTTCGCGCATCTCACCGACCCGCATGTCGGGCCGCTGCCGCGCCCGGCCCTGCGCCACCTCTTCGGCAAGCGCATCACCGGTTACGTGAACTGGCGGCGCGGGCGTGGCGAGGCGCACGACATGGACGTGCTCGCCGGGCTCGTGCGCGACCTCGGCGAGCAGCGTCCGGACCACATCGCCTGCACGGGCGACGTCTGCAACCTCGGGCTTGCGGGCGAATGGGACAGCTCGCGCCTGTTTCTCGAAGGCCTCGGGCCGCCGGCCGATGTCAGCTTCGTGCCGGGCAACCACGACGCGTACGTGCCGGGCGCGCTGGCGGGGCTGCTGCGGGCGATCGACCCCTACGCGCAGGGCGACGAGCCGCAACGCATCCGCTTTCCCTACCTGCGCCGTCGGGGCCCGCTCGCGCTCGTCGGGCTCTCGTCGGGGGTCCCGACCCCGCCCTTCGTGGCGAGCGGCCGGCTCGGGCGCATCCAGATCGCGGAGGCGGAGGCGACCCTCGCGCGGCTCGCGCCGGAGGGGCTCGCGCGCGTCGTCCTGATCCACCACCCGCCCCATGTCGGCGGAGCGCCGGCCGGCCGCAACCTCGTCGATGCGGCCCGCTTCGAGGCCATGATCGCGCGAGTCGGAGCCGACCTCGTGCTGCACGGCCATAACCATGTCGGCTCGATCGCGCAGATCGAGAGTCCGGCGGGCCCGGTCCCGGTCGTGGGCGCGCCGAGCGCCTCCGCCCGCGGCGGCGCGCTCACCCATCGGGCGGGCTACCATCTCTATTCGGTCACGGGCGAACCCGGCGCCTGGCGGATCGAGGGCGAGCTCCGCGGCCTCGATCCGGCCGGGCGGTTCACCGGGCTCGGCGAGCTGCCCTTGCGCGATACCCTCGTCGAGCGCCGGCGCGTCGCGGCGCGACGGTAACCCGTCACGTACCGCGCGGCTTCGCGCGGCGGGTCGGCTCGGCCGCGGCCGGATCTTCCGGCCAGGGATGCCGCGGGTAGCGGCCCCGCATCTCCGCCCGAACCTCCGCCCAGGACCCGCGCCAGAAGGCCGGAAGGTCGCGCGTCACCTGGATCGGTCGGCCTGCGGGCGACAGGAGGTGGAGCACGAGCGGCAGCCGCCCGCCCGCGACCGCGGGATGCTGCGTCAGCCCGAAGAGCTCCTGCACCCGGACCGCGACCGCCGGACCACCTTCGGCCGCATAATCGATCGGCAACCGGGAACCGGTCGGCGCGTCCAGATGCGTCGGCGCGTCGACCTCGAGCCGCCGGCGCGCGTCCCAGGGCAGGAGCGTCTCGAGCGCGTCGCGCAGGAGATCCGGCCCGATCTCGGCGAGGCTCGTTCGGCCGAGAAGATGCGGCGCGAGCCAGGTCTCGGCGGCGGCAGCGAGCGCGTCGTCCGAGAGATCCGGCCAGTCGCCGCCAGCCTCCCGCAGGAAGGTCACGCGGTCGCGCAGCTGGCGCGTGGCATCCGACCAGGGCAGCGTCCCCATCCCGAGCTTCGCGGCCTCGCGGGCGAGAAGCGCCGCGCTTTCCCCGTCGGCCGGCACGGGACGCGGCGCCTCGGCCAGGAGGATGGCGCCGAGCCGGCGGACCCGCCTCGCCCGTAGCGCCCGCGCGCCGGCATCGAAGACGACCTCGTCGCGGCTCTCGATCGCCTCCCCGGCGACGGCCTCGATTCCGGCCATGTCGATGGGGGCCGCCGCGAGAATCCGGGCGGACGCCGCGCCGCCCGCGATCTCGGCCACCGCGAGGAACGGCGTGCGGGCAAGCGCGAGTCGCGGCTCGAGCTGGGCGCCGCGGCCATTCGCCATCACGTACTCGCCCGCCCGGCCGCGGGCTTTCGCGATCCGGTCCGGGAAGGCGAGCGCGACA
>JAFAPJ010000219.1 GCA_019247255.1 Methylobacteriaceae bacterium
CCTCGCCCAGGAACTCGTCGTCAACGACAAGGTCGCGGTTCTCGCCGGCTTCGGCCTGACCCCGCTCGCGCTCGCGCCCGCTCAGATCGCCACGCAGGCGAAGGTCCCGCTGGTCGTCATGGCGGCCGCCACCTCGACCATCACCGAAGCCTCGCCCTACATCGCGCGCACGTCCTTCACCCTGCCCCAGGTCTCCGAACCCATGGCCGATTGGGCGGCCGCGAACGGGATCAAGCGCGTCTACACGGTCGTCACCGATTACGGGCCGGGCATCGACGCCGAGACCTCCTTCGCGAACAAGTTCAAGGCCGCCGGGGGCACGGTCGAGAGCGTGCGGGTGCCGCTCCGCAACCCCGACTTCGCGCCTTTTCTCCAGCGCGTGTCGGAGGCGAAGCCCGATGCGCTCTTCGTCTTCGTGCCCTCCGGCGTCGGCGCCCAGTTCATGAAGCAGTTCGTGGAGCGCGGCCTCGACAAGGCCGGCGTCAAGCTGATCGGGTCGGGCGACGTCGTCGACGACGACATCGTCAACGCGATCGGCGACGTCGCGCTCGGCGCCATCACCACCCACCATTACTCCGCGGCCCACGATTCGCCCGTCAACAAGGCCTTCGTGCGGGCCTTCCAGGCCGCCAATCCCGGCCTGCGCCCGAACTTCATGGCGGTCGGCGGCTATGACGGGATGCAGCTCATCGCCGAGGCGCTCAAGACGACGGGCGGCGACGCGTCCGGCGAGAAGCTGATCGCCGCCATGAGGGGCGCCACCTGGGAGAGTCCGCGGGGGCCCGTGACCATCGACCCGCAGACGCGCGACATCGTCCAGAACGTCTATGTCCGCCGCACCGAGAAGGCCGGCGAGGAGCTCTTCAATGTCGAGTTCGCGACGGTCCCGGCCGTCAAGGACCCGGTGAAGGCGCGCAAGTAACCCATCCGGAACGCCGGATCGGTCTGCGCGATGCTGACCATTCTGTTTGACGGCATCGCCTACGGGATGGTGCTGTTCCTGCTCGCCTGCGGCCTGTCGGTCACGATGGGGTTGATGAACTTCGTCAACCTCGCGCACGGCGCCTTCGCGATGCTCGGCGGCTACGTGACGGTCGTGCTCATGCAGCGCGGGGGCGTGCCGTTCCTCTGGACGGTGCCGGTCGCGGCCCTCGCGGCGGCTCTCGTCGGGCTCGTCCTCGAGCGGCTGGTCTACCGGCCGATGTACGCCAAGAGCCATCTCGACCAGGTCATGTTCTCGATCGGCCTCGTCTTCATGGCGGTGGCCGGGACGGACTGGCTGATGGGATCGACCCAGCAGATCATCCGCCTGCCCGGTTGGCTCCAGGGCCGGTTCGAGCTCGGCGGCGTCGGGATCGGCCGCTATCGGCTGTTCGTCATCGCGGTCTGCGGCTTTCTCGCGCTCGCCCTGCAATGGGGCTTCACGCGGACCCGCTTCGGCAGCCGGTTGCGGGCCGCCGTGGACGATGCCCGGGTGGCCAGGGGTCTCGGCATCCCGGTGAACCGCCTCTTCCCGCTCACATTCGCACTGGGCTCCGGCCTCGCCGGCATCGGCGGCGCGCTCGGCATCGAGCTCATGGGGCTAGATCCGACCTTCCCGCTCAAGTTCATGATCTACTTCCTCATCGTCGTGACGGTGGGCGGGACCGCGACCATCACGGGGCCGTTCCTGGCCGCCCTGCTGCTCGGGGTCGCGGACGTCACCGGCAAGTACCTCGTGCCGCAGATCGGCGGGTTCATCATCTACGCGCTCATGGTGGCGCTCCTCGTCGCCCGTCCCGAGGGCCTGTTCGCGAGAGCGCGCGCGTGACGGACCGCGATCTCCCGGTCCGCGTCCGCGCCTCGCTCCAGCGCGCGCGCCGCTGGCACCCGGCCGAGCTCGCATTCTGGCTCCTGGCGCTCGCGGCCGCGACCCTGTTCCCCCACCAGCTTCTGATCTTGAACGAGATCGCGATCCTGGCGCTCTTCGCGCTCTCGCTCGACCTCATCCTCGGCTTCGCCGGGATTGTCTCGCTCGGCCACGCGGCGTTCCTCGGCACCGGCGCCTACGCGGCCGGGCTCTTCGCCAAGCATGTCGGGAGCGACCCGCTCCTCGGGCTCGCCGTCGGCATGGGCGTCTCGGGGGCGCTCGGGCTCGTCGCGAGCCCGCTCGTGCTGAAGGGCAGCGACCTCACCCGCCTCATGGTGACGCTCGGTGTCGCGCTGATCCTGCACGAGGCGGCTAATTCTTGGAGCTCGCTCACGGGCGGCGCCGACGGGCTCCAGGGGGTCGCGATGGGCCCGGTTCTCGGCCTGTTCGACTTCGACATCTTCGGGCGCACGGCCTACCTCTATTCCCTGTCCGTCCTGTTCGCGCTCTTCCTCGTGGCGCGACGCCTCGTCCGCTCTCCGTTCGGCCTGTCCTTGCGCGCCGTGCGCGACAACCGGCTGCGCGCGTCCGCCTCGGGCGTTCCGCCGGCCCGGCGGCTCGCCGCCATCTACGCGATCGGCGGCGCCTATGCCGGGGCGGCAGGCGCGCTCATCGCGCAGACGACGCAATTCGTCTCCCTCGACGTGCTCGAGTTCCACCGCTCGGCCGACCTGCTGCTCGTCCTGATCATCGGGGGCGCCGGCTACCTCTATGGCGGGCTCATCGGTGCGGTTGCGTTCAAGTTCCTGCAGGACTGGATCGCGGCCCTCACGCCGCAATACTGGCTCTTCTGGATCGGCCTGCTCCTGGTTCTCTTCGTTCTCGGCGGCCGCGAGATCATTCACGGCGGCGTCAAGGCGCTCGCCGCGCGACGACCCGTGCCGGCGCGGGGCGCGCGTCCGTGATGGCCCCGCCCGTGACCGCGGCGCTCGAGACGACCGGCCTCGTCAAGCGCTTCGGCGGCCTCACCGCGACGGACGACGTCTCCTTCCGCCTCGAGCGGGGCGCCCGCCACGCGCTGATCGGGCCGAACGGGGCCGGCAAGACCACCTTCGTCAACCTCCTGACCGGCGTGCTCGCGCCGACGGACGGCCGCATCCTGCTCGGGTGCCGGGACGTGACGTCGGCGAGCCCCGACGCGCGGGTCAGGGCCGGCATGGCCCGGACCTTTCAGATCAACCAGCTCTTCGGCACC
>JAFAPJ010000220.1 GCA_019247255.1 Methylobacteriaceae bacterium
CGCCGGCAGCGCGCGGTCGCGGCAGCGGCCGTAGGAGACGTAGCCGGCCACGCGCTCGCCGACGTCGAGCACGACGAGCGGGCGGCCGCGCGACACGGTCGAGAGCCACCAGCGCGGCCCGCGCCGCCCGATCATCCGCTCGAGCCAGAGCGCCGGCAGGATGCCCTGATAGGCTTCGCGCCAGGCCGCATCCGAGACCGCGGAGAGCGCCGCTGCATCTTCCGTGCGCGCGCGCCGGATGCTCATGGTGATCTCAGCCATCGCCCGTCGACCTCCCGCCATGGCCGCGCTCAGGGCGTGGCCTCAGGTTCAAGCCCTCGAAGGGTGAGCAAGTCCGGGGCCAGCCGCAAGCGGCCCTGCATTGCCGGTCCACAGCCCGGCTGGTATGGCGGCCGCCCGCCCCGCGGCCTGACCTGCGGACTTCCATCCCTCCACTGTCCGGCCGACGTGCTTAACAGGTTCCTAACGGACGAGGTGCGCTACGCCCGCCGCATGGCGCGCATCGCGCGCTGGGATCGTCCGATCGGCGGCGCGTTCGCACGCGCGCGAGCCTGGGCGAACATGCTGTTCGCCGATCACGGGATCTTCCGGGTCCTTTACCCGAACCGGGCGAGGGTTACGGGCGAGCTGTGGCGCTCCGCCCAGCCGACGCCCGGCCAGATCGCCTGGTTTGCGGCCCGCGGCGGCCGAACGGTGGTGAATCTCCGAGCGGGGCGCGAATATGGCTCCTGGCCGTTGGAGCGCGAGGCGTGCGAGCGGCACGGGCTTCGCCTCGTCGAGTTCGTCCTGCGATCACGCGAGGCGCCGGACCGCGACACGCTCCTCGGCCTGCCCTCCTTCCTGGCCGGGCTCGACGGCCCGGTTCTCGTCCATTGCAAGTCGGGAGCGGACCGCGCCGGCCTCTTCGCCGCGCTGGTGCTGATCATCCGGGAGGGGGCGAGCGTCGCCGAGGCGCAACGCCAGCTCTCCCTGCGCTTCGGCCATTTCCGGCACGCGAAGACCGGCATCCTCGACGCGTTCCTCGACGCCTTCGCGCGGGACGGCGAGGCGCAGGGCCTGCCGTTTCTCGACTGGGTCGAGCGCGTCTACGATCCCGCGGCGCTCGCCCGCGGCTTTCGGCCGCGTTTCTGGTCCGCGATGATCGCCGACCGCCTCATGCGGCGGGAATAGCGAGGGCGGGCGGCAGCGCCTCGCCGGTTTGCTGCATGTGCTGGAGGCGGGCGTAGAGCCCCTCCCCCTGGCCGAGCGTGCCGTGGTCGCCCGTCTCGACGACGCGACCGCCTTCCATGACGACGATGAGATCGGCGTCGCGCACGGTCGAGAGGCGGTGCGCGATGACGAGCGTCGTGCGGCCGCGCATGAGCGTCCGCAGCGCCGCCTGGACCTGCAGCTCGGCTTCCGCGTCGAGCGCGCTCGTCGCCTCGTCGAGGAGCAGGATCGGCGCGTCCTTCAGGAAGGCGCGGGCGAGCGAGACCCGCTGGCGCTCGCCCCCGGAGAGGTTGGCTCCGCCCGGACCGACCCGCGTCGCATAGCCGTCCGGCAGCGCCGAGATGAAGTCGTGGGCGGCCGCCGCGCGGGCCGCGGCCTCGATCTCCGCCCGCGCGGCGCCGGCCCTCCCGAAGGCGATGTTCGCCTCGATCGTGTCGTCGAAGAGCACGACGTCCTGGCTGACGACCGCGATTGCGGAGCGGAGCGAAGCGAGCGTCACGTCGCGCACGTCCTGCCCGTCGATGAGCACGCGCCCGCTCGAGAGGTCGAAGAGGCGGGGCACAAGCGAGAGGAGCGTCGACTTGCCCGAGCCCGAACGGCCGACAAGCGCGGTCGTCCGGCCGGCCGGCACGAGAAGGTCGACGCCCTCTAGCGCCGGCGCGTCGCCCCGGTAGCGGAACTGAACGTCCTCGAAGCGGATCTCGCCTCGGGCGACCAGGAGGGGAACAGCGCCCGGCCGGTCACGGACCCGCGGCGTGTCGTCCATCACCGCGAAGTAGCGCTTCAGCGCCGCCGCAGCCTCCTGGATGATGGCGTTGAGGTTGCCCAGCGCCCGCACGGGCTGCGCCGCCATGATGAGGGCCGTCACGAAGCCCGCGAAATCGCCGACGCTCGCCCGCCCGTCGAGAATGCGCCAGCCGATGAGGGACAGCACGGCCGCGACCGCGATCCCGCCGCCCGCCTCCAGGATCGGGTCGAGCCGGGCCCGGGCGTTCGCCGATTTCATCTTGAGACGGCGAACCTCGTCGAAGGCGCGGGCCGTGCGGGCTTTGAGGTAGCTCTCCATCGCGAAGGTCTTGGCGACGCGGGCGCCCGCGAGGCTCTCGGACACGAGCCCGGCCATCTGGCCGATCTGCTCCTGGGTCGAGGTCGAGTTGCGGCGCAGCTTCTTGCCGATGCGCGCGACCGGTCGGGCGAGGAAGGGCGCAGCGACGCCCGCCACCATCGTCAGGACGGGGTCGATCATCAGCATGGCGACGACCAGCGCCGAGATGGTGGCGACCTCGCGGGCGAAGACGGTCGAGAGGCGGGTCAGCGCCTCACGGATGAAGGCGAAATCGGTCGTGAAGCGCTGGGTCAAGGCGGCCGGGCTCTCGCGGCCGAGCTGGGCGAGGTCGGCGTCGATCAGATGCGCGTAGAGCGCGCTCTGCATGTCGGCCTCGACCCGGGTCACCACCCGGTTCGTCAGAATCGTCATCGCGTAAAGCGCGAAGCCCTTGATGGAGGTGACGACGACCACGCAGATCGGCGCGAGCACCAGCGCGTCCTCACGCGACACCACGAAGCGCCACACGATCAGGTTTATCTTGATGGGCGCTCCCGTGCCGGAGCGGTTGGTGAAAGCCGCGAAGGCCGCCTTGATGAGAACGGGGTAGAGGCCGGTCGCGCTCGCCACGACCACGATCAGCGCGAGAACCAGCGCGAGCTTCGGGGCATGCGGCGAGAGCCACTCGCGCCAGAGCCGGCGAACCAGCGCGACCGTGTCGCCCTGGCCCGGAAACTCGTTGGACAAAACGTGATCTCCTCGACGGCTTGACCGATACCGTCCGGCTCGGGGCCCGGCAAATGCCCCAGGGTCGCGCCGGCGCGGGGCGCGGGCTCGCCTCAGGCGGGCGCGACCCGGCCCGGGCTCACCTGGAAGAGCTCGGCCCGATCGCCGAGATCGGCGAAGAGCGCAGGGTCGGCGCCCGTCATCCAGACCTGGCCGCCGAGCTCGTCGAGCGTGCCGTAGAGCGCGACGCGGCGGCGCGGGTCGAGATGGGCCGCGACCTCGTCGAGGAGCACGAGCGGCGCGAGCCCGCTCATCCCGCGCACGAGCCGCGCATGGGCGAGCACGAGGCCGAGCAGCAGCGCCTTCTGCTCGCCCGTCGAGCAGAGCGCCGCGGGTTGGTCCTTCGGCCCGTGGCGCACGGCGAGATCGGTCGCCTGCGGGCCCGCGAGCGCCCGCCCGGCGGCCGCGTCGCGCCCGCGGCCGTCTCGGAGCAGCGCCCGGTAGCGGTCCTCCGCGTCGACCGCCGGGAGGGTCGCCGCGAGCGCGTCGAGCTCGCCCTCGAGCCGGAGCCGCGCGAACGGGAAGGCCGCGTCGGGGCGCGCCGCCATCTCGGCATCGAGGCGCTCGGCCGTTTCCCGGCGCGCGGACGCGACCGCGACGCCGAGCTCGGCGAGCTCGCGCTCGACCGCATCGAGCCACGGACCGTCCTGCCCGTCCTCGAGGAGGCGGTTGCGCGAGCGCAAAGCCCGCTCGAGCGCCGAGACCCTGGCGCCGTGGCGGGCGTCGACCGCGAGGACGAGCCGGTCGAGGAAGCGGCGCCGGTCGCCGGGCGGCCCGCGAAAGAGCCCATCGAGGTCCGGCGTCAGCCAGACGACCCGCAGGTGCTCGGCGAAGGCCGCGGCTGAGCCCGCCGGCGCGCCGTCGACGCGGGAGATCCTCTCCGCGCGACCGCCCTCGCCCGGCTGCAGCCCGACACCGAGCCGGTGCGTCCCGGCCGG
>JAFAPJ010000020.1 GCA_019247255.1 Methylobacteriaceae bacterium
GGTCGGTCGCGGAGACGCGCGGCTTCGTCCGCAGCACGATCCTGAGCGACCCCATCCGGGAGCTTGCCGGGACGCTGCTTCAGCTGCGACGACTCCGGCGCGAGGGCTTCGAGACGGGCAGCTGGCGCCATCTCGGCGCATCGTCCGCGATGCTGGCCTTGGGCGAGTTCGACCTGACGGATGCAGCCGAGCTCGGCCGCGCCGTGAAGCGCCTCGACGACCATTCCTTCAACATGCTCGCGAACCCGCTCGTGAAGCGGTTCGGCGCCAAGCTGCAGGACGAGGCGCTTCTGCCGGCGCATCTCGCGCGCGCCCTCGACGCCATCGCCGAGTTCGAGATCATCGGCTTCGACGACGACCTCCCGGCCTACCGCGATCTGCTGGCCGCCTATCTTGAGCGCGATCTCGCCCTCGGCGAGCCCAAGCCCGAGGACCCTGAATTCGGGCTGGTGGTCAGCGCGCTCGCGCAATGCCGCCCGGCGCTCGAGCTCGTCTCGCTCGATTACGAGTTCTACGACCGCGTTCGGGACGCCTACGAGCGGACGACCGCGCAGGGGGTGTAGACCCGCGGCGGATCGACTAAGAGGCCGCAAACCTCCTTCCCGAAGAGACGCCATGACCGCCATCCTCGACATCGTCGGCCGCCAGATCCTCGACAGTCGCGGCAACCCGACCGTGGAGGTCGACGTCGTCCTGGAGGACGGCTCCATGGGACGCGCGGCCGTCCCGTCCGGCGCCTCGACCGGCGCCCATGAGGCTGTCGAGCTGCGCGACGGAGACCGCGCGCGCTACGGCGGCAAGGGCGTCCAGAAGGCGGTCGCGGCCGTCAACGGCGAGATCTTCGACGCGCTCGCCGGCATGCAGGCCGAGGACCAGGTGGCGATCGACGAGGCGATGATCGCGCTCGACGGCACGGCCAACAAGTCGCGCCTCGGCGCGAACGCGATCCTCGGCGTCTCGCTCGCGGTCGCCAAGGCCGCGGCCGACGCTTCCGGCCTGCCTCTCTACCGCTACGTCGGCGGAACCTCCGCCCGAACCTTGCCCGTGCCGATGATGAACATCGTCAACGGCGGGGCGCACGCGGACAACCCGATCGACTTCCAGGAATTCATGATCATGCCGGTCGGCGCCGAGTCGCTCGCCGACGCGGTACGCATGGGCTCCGAGATATTCCACACGCTCCGGGGCGCGCTGAAGAAGGCCGGGCACAACACGAATGTCGGTGACGAGGGCGGCTTCGCGCCCGACCTGCCCTCGGCCGAGGGCGCGCTCGACTTCCTCATGCAATCGATCGAGGCCGCCGGGTATCAGCCGGGCGCCGACGTCCTCATCGCGCTCGACTGCGCGGCGACCGAGTTCTTCAAGGACGGCGCCTATCGCTATGACGGCGAGGGCGTGACGCGCAGCCCCGTCGACCAGGCCGCCTACCTGGCCCAGCTCGTGGACAGCTACCCGATCGCCTCCATCGAGGACGGGATGTCCGAGGACGATTGGGAGGGCTGGGCCGAGCTCACGAGACAAGTCGGCGACCGCTGCCAGCTCGTCGGGGACGATCTCTTCGTCACGAACGTGACCCGGCTGTCGGACGGCATCGCCCGGGGGGTCGCGAACTCGATCCTCGTCAAGGTGAACCAGATCGGCTCGCTGACCGAGACGCTCGCGGCCGTCGATCTCGCGCACCGCTCGGGCTACACGGCCGTGATGTCCCATCGCTCCGGCGAAACGGAGGACGCGACGATCGCCGACCTCGCGGTTGCGACGAATGCCGGCCAGATCAAGACCGGCTCGCTCGCGCGATCGGACCGGCTCGCGAAGTACAACCAGCTCATCCGCATCGAGGAGGAGCTGAACGGCGCGGCCCGCTACGCGGGACGCGGGGCGCTCAAGGCCGGTCGCCCGAGCCGCGCGAGCGCATAACGCCCGCATCGACCCGTCGCGCGACGATGAGGGCCGCCTCGTCGTCCCCGAATCCGCTCGAGCTCGGATCAGCCTCGCCGGACCCGTGACGGATCTGGTCGGACGGGGGCAAGCCGTCTCGACATCGCCGAACCGGCGGTGCTTTGAGAGAAGCGCAGCATGCGGCTTTCCCTCTCCGATCCGGCCTGGGCGGCGCGATCCGCCGTCATGGCGATGCTCGTCGCGATGTTGATCTTCGGGTCGAACTTCGCGCTGAGCCGCTGGGCGGTCCGGGCCGGTCTCAGTCCCTACGACCTCGTGTTTCTCCGCTTCGCGGTCGCGGCTCCGCTCATGCTGCCGATGTTCCTGCAGCACGGGATCGCGCGGCCGGCGGGGCTGAGCTGGCGCCAGGCGATCGTGCTCGCCCTGATGAGTGGGGCGCCGATGAACCTCCTGATGACGGTCGGGGTCTCGCTCGCGCCGGCAGCGCACGGGGCGGCGCTGGCGCCGGGCACGGTCACCGCGGTCGGGGTCGTCGCGGGCGCCGTCTCGGCCGGCATGCTGCCGCCTCCGCTCACCCGGCTGGGGCTCGCGCTCGTGGTCGCTGGGCTCGCGACGGTGGCGATCGCCGGCCAGGCCACGGGCTCGGCCAACGTGGTGCTGGGCGACGCGCTGTTCTTCGCGACCGGGCTTCTATGGGGTCTCTATCCTGTGCTGCTGCATCGCTGGCGCGTGGGCGGCATGGCCGGGGCGGCGGTCTGCGCGGTGCTGTCGCTCGCCTATATCCCGATCTACCTGGCTTTCCTGCAGCCGCGGCTGTTCGGGGCCGATCCGTGGATCCTCGCCGGCATGGCAGTCTATCTCGGCGCCCTGAACTCCATCGTCGGCCTCTGGTTGTGGGGCTACGCGGTTCGGGTCCTCGGAGCCGGCGGCACGCAGCTTTTTCCGCCGATGCTCCCGGTCATCGGCGCGCTCGCCGCCATCCCGATTCTCGGCGAGCTTCCCGGACCGATCCAGCTCATCGGGATCGCCCTGATCGTGGCGGGCCTCGCGCTCGCGGCCTACGGATCGTGGCTTCGGAGCCGCACGGCAACCCCACCTTAACCATGGCGGCTCACCATCGCCCT
This sequence comes from Methylobacteriaceae bacterium, assembly GCA_019247255.1. GTDB lineage: Bacteria > Pseudomonadota > Alphaproteobacteria > Rhizobiales > Beijerinckiaceae > Enterovirga. The sequence continues at coordinate 3,024 of JAFAPJ010000020.1, forward strand.
CATGGTCGTCCGCAAACGGGTCCGCGCCGTTCTCGTGCCGCTCGCGCTTTACGGCGCGCTCGCAGTCGCTGTCGGCTTCTTCATGCATAGCGCGCAGGTCGGCAATCGCGGGCTCGAGGCCAAGCAGGCCCTCAAGGTGCAGATCTACGGCCTGAAGGAGGAGCTCGAAGCCGCGCGCATCGAGCATGCCGAATGGGATCGTCGCGTCGCGCTGCTGCGCTCCGATCAGATCGACCGCGACCTCCTGGACGAACGCGCCCGCGCGCTTCTCGGCCGCGTGCACAAGAACGACCTCGTCATCGTCGGCCCCTGAGCGCGCGGGCGCGCGGCGCCTGCCCCCTCGCTTTCCCCCTGCGACTGGTCTAGCGTCCCCCGAAAATCGGGAGGACGACAGCATGGCGGTGGCCGCGCGCAAGGAGGCGATCCAGCCCGGACCGGAGGAGGCCGGCATCCCGGATTTCAACCGGGAGGAGGACCTCGCGGCCTATCGCGAGATGCTGCTCATCCGGCGCTTCGAGGAGAAGGCGGGCCAGATGTACGGCATGGGTCTCATCGGGGGCTTCTGCCATCTCTACATCGGCCAGGAGGCCGTCGTGGTCGGCATGCAGATGGCCTCGCGCGAGGGCGACCAGGTCATCACGGGCTATCGCGACCACGGCCACATGCTCGCCTGCGGGATGGAGCCGCGCGGGGTGATGGCCGAGCTGACGGGTCGCCGGGGTGGCTATTCCAAGGGGAAGGGCGGCTCCATGCATATGTTCTCCAAGGAGAAGCATTTCTATGGCGGCCATGGCATCGTCGGGGCGCAGGTTTCTCTTGGCACCGGCCTCGGTTTTGCCAATCACTACCGTGGCAACGGCAATGTCTCGATCGCCTATTTCGGAGATGGCGCCTCGAATCAGGGTCAGGTCTATGAGAGCTTCAACATGGCCGAGTTGTGGAAGCTCCCGGTGATTTACGTCGTCGAGAACAATCGTTACGCGATGGGCACCGCGGTCAGCCGGTCCTCGGCGCAGCAGGATTTCTCCCGGCGCGGCGTGTCGTTCAATATTCCGGGCGAGCAGATCGACGGCATGGACGTGCGCGCCGTGAAGGCCGCCGGCGACAAGGCCGTCAAATGGTGCCGCGAGGGCAACGGGCCCTACATTCTCGAGATGCAGACCTACCGTTATCGCGGCCACTCGATGTCCGATCCGGCAAAGTATCGCACGCGCGAAGAGGTCGAGAAGATCCGCCACGATCAGGATCCGATCGAGCAGGTGCGTCAGCGGCTGCTCGGCCAAAAAGTTCCGGAGGACGAGCTGAAGCAGATCGACGCC
>JAFAPJ010000111.1 GCA_019247255.1 Methylobacteriaceae bacterium
CGAGCTGCGCGCCGCGGCCGTTCGCCATGACGTATTCGCCCGCCCGGCCGCGGGCTTTCGCGATCCGGTCCGGGAAGGCGAGCGCGACGAGGCGCCCGGGATCGGGGTCGCTCGGCGGAGCGTCGGCGGGGCTGCCGCCCGCGAGCCGGGCCCAGCCGGCCGCGAGCCGGCGGGTCGCCGCGGCGCGCTCGGACTGGTCGCGCCGGAAGCGGTCAAGGCGCTCGCCGAGATCGACGGCGTCGCCCCCGAGCCCGCGTTCGGCGAGCAGCGCCGCAAGCTCGGCTGCGGCGGCCCCCTCCCCGGCCTCCGCGGCCCCGACCACCATCCGGGCGAGCCGGGGTGGCAGGGGGAGCGCGCGCAGCCGTCGTCCCGTCGCGGTGATGCGGCCGTCGACGTCGAGCGCGTCGAGCCGGCGCAGGAGCTCGCGCCCCTCGGCCAGCGCGGGCGCGGGGGGCGGGTCGAGAAAGGGGAGCGCCGTGGGATCGGCGACGCCCCATTCGGCGCAATCGAGAATGAGGCCGGACAGATCGGCCGCGAGGATCTCCGGCCGCGCGAAAGGCTCGAGCGCGCCGGTCGCCGCCTTTTCCCAGAGGCGGAGGCAAAGCCCGGGCGCGGTCCGGCCGGCGCGGCCCCGTCGCTGGTCCGCGGCGGCGCGCGAGACCCGCACCGTCTCGAGCCGGGTGAGACCGATCCCCGGCTCATAGACCGGCACGCGGGCGAGCCCGCTGTCGACGACGACGCGCACGCCCTCGATCGTGAGCGACGTCTCCGCGATGGAGGTCGCGAGCACGACCTTGCGCCGTCCGGGCGGCGAGGGCCGGATCGCCCGGTCCTGCTCGCCGCGCTCGAGCGCGCCGTGCAGGGGCGCGACGTCGACCGTCGGATCGTCGACCCGCTCGCCGAGCGCTGCGGCGACGCGTCGGATCTCGCCGGCGCCCGGCAGGAACACCAGGACCGATCCGGCCTCGGCCCGCAGCGCCCGGAGCGTCGCCTCGACCACCTGCTCCTCGATCCGGCGGGTCGGGTCGCGGCCGAGATAGCGGGTCTCGACCGGGAAGGCCCGGCCCTCGGACCGGATCACGGGCGCCTCGTCGAGAAGGCGCGCGACACGGGCCGCGTCGAGGGTCGCGGACATCGGCAGGAGCCGCAGCTCCTCCCTGAGCCCGGTCTGGGCGTCGCGCGCGAGAGCGAGCCCGAGATCCGCGTCGAGCGAGCGCTCGTGGAACTCGTCGAAGAGGACGGCCGCGACCCCGTCGAGCGACGGGTCCGCCAGGATCTGGCGCGTGAACACGCCCTCGGTGACGACCTCGATCCGGGTGCGCGGACCGACGCGCGTCTCGAGCCGCACCCGAAGCCCGACCGTGTCGCCGACCCGCTCGCCGAGAAGGCCCGCCATGCGCTCGGCCGCGGCGCGCGCGGCGAGCCGGCGCGGCTCGAGCAGGATGATGCGACCGTCGCCCCGCCAGGGCGCATCGAGAAGCGCCAGCGGCACGCGCGTCGTCTTGCCGGCGCCGGGCGGCGCGACCAGGACCGCGTTCGGCCGGGCCGCCAGTGCGGTCATGAGCTCCGGGAGCGCCGCCTCGATCGGAAGCGGCTCGCCGCTCATTCGCCCGGCCTCGGCGACACGACGGTCGCGCCGACACGATTTCGTCGCGCGCCGCGCCTAGCCTGCCCGAGAGGAGGTGGCGCCTTGGCCCAGGCATCGACGAGCAGCATCGCAGACACCATCGCGGCGCTCGCCGACGAGATCGCGCGCGGTTGTCCCGTCTGCGCCGAGCGCGCGGCGCAGATCGGCGACCTCGTGCGCCGGCTCGAGGCCGCGCCCGCGGAACGGGCCGCCATCGCCGACGCGATCGAAGCCGAAACCTTCGCGGCCGACGTCTCCGACACCACCGTACGCCGCACGACCGAGGCGGTCGTCCAGGCCGTCAAGGGGGGCGTCTGACGCGCTCCCCCCTCCCGGCCGCGCTCACACGCGGCAGCGATACGCGACGCCCTGGACGTAGGACCAATCGCGATAGGTGCGGCGGACGAGAAGGAGGTCCGTGGCCCCGAGATTGTGCGCGGCGAGCCGCATCGCGTCGATCCGAACCGCCAGATTGTTGGTCTCGGGCGCGACGCCGTAGCCGAAGAACGGGCTCGCTTCCGGGCTCGTCACCGGCACCGCGATCGTCCGGCTGGAAAAGCGGTAGGGGTGCTCGCCGTCGGTTCGAACGGCCGGCCCTGTCGAGCCGAGCCGGCGGCAGGCCGCGACGTCCGACGGCGAATCCACGAGCCGGATCGGATCGGGGTCGAACGGGAACGAGCAGCCCGCGAGCATCGCAGCCGCCGAGAGCACCGCCAAACCTTTCCACATCGCGCCGTTCACCCCTGGCCGAGCCCGGTGGTAGCGAGGACCGCGCCGCCGGTCCACGGGGCCGGAACACGCGCCGGCCCGGGTGTGCTGTCGGGAACACGGTCCTGTCCGCCGGCTTGCCGACCGAACCCGCCCGTGCTTCTCGGCCCGCATGGCCCGGCTGAGCCCGACGATGCGCTGGTTGGCGAAAGCGCTGCGCCCCGGCGGCGCGCGCAACCGGTCCGCGACGGCGGGCGCGGGAGCCGCGAGCCTGGCGATCGGGGCGGTCCTGACCTGGCGGGGCGAGCTGGACGTCACGGTCGCGATCGCGGCGGCGCTCGTTGTCGCGCTCGCCGCCCTGCGGCCGCGGGCGACCGACCCCGTCTCGGTCAGCGACCGACGGCCGGCCGAGCTCGGGCTCGCGGTCGACCTCGTGGCGGCGTTTCCCGACCCCGTGATCCTGGTCGACCGCCGCGGGATCGTCATGCAGGCGAACGCGGCGGCGCGCGACATGCTGCCCGTCATCAAGGATCGGCAGCCTCTCTCCTTCGCGCTCCGGGCGCCCGAGGTTCTGGACGCGATCGGCGAGGCCGCCTCCGGCGCGCCGACGACGGTCGTGTACGGGGGGCGCTTCGCGACCGAGCCGACCTACGAGGTCCGGCTGCGGCTGATCCCCGAAGCGGCGCCGGAGGAGCCCGGCAGCGGGCTGGTCGCCCTGTTCTTCCGCGACCTCACGACCGAGCGGCGGATCGAGACGATGCGGGTCGATTTCGTGGCGAATGTCAGCCACGAGCTGCGCACCCCGCTCGCCTCCCTCCTCGGCTTCATCGAGACCCTGCAGGGGGCGGCGCGCGCGGACGCGGCCGCCCGAGAGCGCTTTCTCGAGATCATGCGGGTCCAGGCGAACCGCATGAAGCGCCTCATCGACGATCTTCTGCAGCTCTCCCGGGTCGAGATGAAGGCGCATGTCCCGCCCTCGAGCGCGATCGACCTCGTGGCCGTCGTCCGGCACATGACGGAGGTGATGGCGCCGCTCGCCCGCGAGCGCGGCGTCGTGTTCCGGGTCGCGACGCCGGAGGCGGCCGAGGTGCTGGGCGACAGGGACGAGCTCCTGCGGCTCGTCGAGAACCTTCTCGAGAACGGGGTCCGGTACGGCGGCAGCGGCGGCGCCGTCGAGGTCGAGGTCGCCCGGATCGAGACGGAGGGCGGAGCCGGACGGGTCGAGCTCGCGGTGCGCGATTTCGGGCCGGGCGTCGCGCCCGAGCACATCCCGCGCCTCACCGAGCGCTTCTACCGGGTGGACGTCGCCGAGAGCCGCACGCAGGGCGGGACCGGGCTCGGACTCGCCATCGTCAAGCACATCGTCGGGCGCCATCGCGGGCGGCTCACGATCGACAGCGAGCTCGGGGCCGGGGCGACCTTTCGGGTCGCGCTTCCGGCGGCCCCGGGCGGCGCGGGCCATCCCACGGTCGTGCCGGCGAACGATCTCGAGCGGGCGCCGCCTGTCACCTGACTGTCATGGAAGCGTCATAGGACCGAGGCTCCCGGGGCCTAGACGCCCCCGCGACGGCCGTACGGGATCGCCTTCGAGGGCGCCTTGGCCATTCGCGCGCGAAGCCCGGTCCGGCCGGGTCAACGGAGAGACGCAATGAAATTTCGTGTGTTGTTGGCGGCGGCCGGCCTGGCGGTCTGCGCCACCGCGGCCTCCGCGCAGGAAATCACCGGCGCTGGCGCGAGCTTCCCGTTCCCGGTCTATGCCAAGTGGGCCGAGGCCTATAAGGCCGCCACGGGCGTCACGGTGAACTACCAGTCGATCGGCTCGGGCGGCGGCATCCGCCAGATCACGGCCCGCACGGTCGATTTCGGCGCGACCGACGCCCCGCTCAAGGGCGAGGACCTCACCAAGAACAATCTCCTGCAATTCCCCTCCGTGCTCGGCGGCGTCGTGCCGGTCGTCAACATCCAGGGCGTCGAGACCGGCCAGCTGAAGCTGACGGGCGAGATCCTGGCCGAGATCTACGACGGCAAGATCAAGAAGTGGAGCGACGCGAAGATCACGGCGCTGAACGGCAACGTGAAGCTCCCCGACGCGAACATCACGCCGGTTTACCGGTCGGACGCCTCGGGCACGACGAACATCTTCACCACGTACCTGTCCGAGAGCTCCGACAGCTTCAAGAAGGAGCTCGGGATCGGCACGACGGTGAACTGGCCGGTCGGCCAGGGCGGCAAGGGCAACGAGGGCGTGACCGCGACGGTGAAGCAGGTCCCGAACTCGATCGGCTACGTCGAGTACGCCTATGCCAAGCAGAACAAGCTCGCCTACACTCAGCTGCGCAACAAGGACGGTCAGTTCGTCTCGCCGGACGACACGACCTTCGAGGCGGCCGCCGCCAACGCGAACTGGACCTCGCAGCCGGGCTTCGGCATCTCGCTGACGAGCCAGCCGGGCGCGAAGGCCTGGCCGATCACGGCGCCGACCTTCATTCTCCTGCCGAAGGACGCCAAGGACCCAAAGAAGACCGCCGAGGTCATCAAGTTCTTCGACTGGGCCTACAAGAGCGGCGGCAAGCTCGCGACCGATCTCGACTACGTGCCGCTGCCCGCGAAGGTCGAGGACGACGTCCGCTCGACGATCTTCAACCAGGTCAAGAGCTGAACGCCGCGCGGATCGCGCTCCCGCAATCGGCTGGAGCCTTCACGAACCAGGGGCGGCGCTGCGGCGCCGCCCCCTCTCGGGCCTGAGACCCGAGGCGTCACGCGTCGTCCAAGTCCGCAGGGGGTCGAGTGTCCGTGGTTGCGAGCGGGGAACGCCTGGCCTCAGGGGCCCAGCCCGATGCCGGCCGGGTGTCGCACGGATTGTCGGACCAGATCTTCCGCGTTCTCAGCTTCGCGAGCGCCGGGCTGGTGCTCCTCGTCCTCGCCGGCATCCTGGGCTCCATGGTGGTCGGCGGCTGGCCGGCCTTCCGGGAGTTCGGCTTCCTCGGCTTCATCACGAGCTCGACCTGGAATGTCGGAGCGGAGCGGTTCGGGGCGTGGCCCGCGATCGCCGGGACCCTGTCCTCCTCCTTCATCGCGCTCGTCATCGGAGTCCCGGTCTC
>JAFAPJ010000054.1 GCA_019247255.1 Methylobacteriaceae bacterium
TTCGAGCTGCGCCGGCGTGTTGGCGAGCATGGTGGCGACCGTGTCGCCCCGCCCGATCCCACGGGCCCGCAGCGCCGAGGCGAGCCGGCGGGCACGAGCCGCGAGGTCGCGGTAGCTGCGCCGGAGCCCGCCATGGATCACGGCGACCCGGTCGGGCGCGACGAGCGCTGCCCGGTCGAGGAAGCCGAGCGGCGTCAGCGGCTGGTGGTTGGCGGCGTTTCGGTCGAGACCCTGGTCGTAAGCCGACACGCCGCCCCCTCCCCTCAGCCGATGTTGTCGAACAAGGCCGAGGAGATGTAGCGCTCCGCGAAGGAGCACGCGACCGTGACGATGCGCTTGCCGCGCATGTCCGGCCGGGCCCCGACCTCGAGCGCGGCCGCGACGTTCGCCCCCGTCGAGATGCCGCCCGGCACGCCCTCGATCCGGGCAAGAAGGCGCGAGGTGTCGAAGGCCGTCTGATTCGACACGGTGAGGATCTCGTCGATCACCCCCCGGTCGAGCACGTCGGGGACGAAGCCCGCGCCGATGCCCTGGATCTTGTGCGGGCCCGGCTGCCCGCCGGACAGGACGGGCGAATCCTCGGGCTCGACCGCGATCACCCGCAGGTTCGGCAGGCGCGGCTTCCGCACCTCGCCGACGCCCGTGATCGTCCCGCCCGTGCCGACGGCCGAGATGAAGGCGTCCAGATGGCCGTCGGTGTCGTTCCAGATCTCCTCCGCGGTCGTCTTGCGGTGGATCTCGGGATTGGCCGGGTTCTTGAACTGCTGCGGAATGATCGCGCCGGGGATCTCGCGGGCGAGCTCGTCCGCCCGCGCCACCGCACCCTTCATCCCCTGCGGACCGGGCGTGAGCACGAGCTCGGCGCCCAGGAAGGCCAGCATCTTGCGCCGCTCGAGCGACATCGTCTCGGGCATCACGAGGATGAGCCGGTAGCCGCGCGCCGCCGCCACGAAGGCGAGCGCGATGCCCGTGTTGCCCGAGGTCGGCTCGACGAGCGTGCCGCCCGGCTTCAGTCGGCCGGACGCCTCGAGGGAATCGATCATGTTGACGCCGATGCGGTCCTTCACGGAGGCGATCGGGTTGAAGAACTCGAGCTTCAGGAGGATCTCGGCATCGACCCCCTTCTCCTTCGCGAGCCGGTCGAGCCGGACGAGCGGCGTGTCGCCGATCGTGTCGGTGATCGATCCGTAGATGCGGCCCCGCCCGGGCTTCCGGTCGGGGGCGGCTTCGGAGAACGGGACCTTCAGCGCGGCTTCAGCCATGGTGATCTCCTCGGGACGTCTCGGGCCGGGGTTAGCCTTTATACGACTTGCTGTCGATATTACCTACGTACCACAGACCTAGATCGTGAAATCAGGCTCGACGCGTCGCGCGAGCGGCTCGGCCCTTTCGCAGAGCTCCGCGATCGTAATCCGGTCGAGCGCCTCCAGGAACAGCGCGCCGGCTTCCGTCACGGCCGGCGCGATGATCCCGTCGACGAGCGGCGAGGCCTCGGGGGCCGCGTCGCCCTCGCCCGCAGGCTCGGCCAGCGCCCGCACGACGTCCCCGACGCTCATGCGCCGCCGCTCGCGCGCGAGCTCGTAGCCTCCGCGCGGTCCGCGCGAGCCCTTGAGCAGCCCCGCCCGAACAAGGGTCTGGAGCACGGGCTCGAGGTGCCGCGGGGGCAGGCCGTGTCGGGCCGCGAGCGCCTTCGCGGCGACCGGGCGCGGGCGCGCGTGGAGCGCGACGTCGACGACGGCCGCGACCGCGAGAAGCGCGCGACGGGGCAGCGGGATCACGGCTCGGCTCCGATCCCGGTCGAGCCGTAGCCGCCCTCCCCGCGCTCCGTCGCCGCCGAGAACGCCCGCACGACCGCGAAAGCCGGACGCGCGACCGGAACGAAGAGCAGTTGCGCGATGCGGTCGCCGGGGGCGATCGTGATCCGGGGCCCGCCGGGCGCGTTGCGGTTCGAGGCCGAGACGGTGAGCGGCCCCTGGTAATCGGCGTCGATCACCCCGACCGTGTTGCCGAGCGCGAGCCCGGCACGATGGCCGAGCCCGGAGCGCGGCACGACGAGCCCGCACCAGCCGGCATCGGCGATGTGGATCGCGATCCCGGTCGGGATGAGCCGGGCGGGCACCCCCGGCTCCAGGGTGACGGGCGCGTCGAGGGCGGCATGGAGGTCGAGCCCGGCGGCGGCCTCCGACCCGTAATGGGGAAAGCCCCAGCCGACGACGCGCGGATCGAGGATGACGACTTCGACCCTCACGCGTCCCCCGCCTCCCTGACGCCGCCCCCATGCGCCACGAGGCGGCGGACGCGCAAGCGTTCTTGCCACGGGCATTCTTGCCTTCGCGGACCCGCTCTGCCATATGCCGCCGCTTGAACCGCCCGGCTGTAAGGGCTGCCGTGGCGGTTCAGACCTGCTTCCCATGCAGTTTGCGCGCGCCCGCGGGGCTCCCCTCGCGGCGGCGACGCGTCAGGAGAGCGAAATGCCCAAGCTGAAGACGAAGTCGGGCGCTAAAAAGCGCTTCAAGATCTCTGGATCCGGTAAGGTCATCATGTCCCAGGCCGGCAAGCGCCATGGCATGATCAAGCGGACGAACAAGCAGATCCGCAACCAGCGCGGCACCACCGTGATGTTCAAGGGTGACGCCAACAACGTGAAGAAGTTCTTCCTGCCGAACGGCTGAGCTTCCGAGCGAGCGACCTTTTACCGAAATCGAATCAGGAGATCATCGATGGCCCGCGTGAAGCGCGGCGTGACGAGTCACGCCAAGCACAAGAAGGTTCTGGACGCCGCCAAGGGCTATTATGGCCGGCGCAAGAACACGATCCGCATCGCCAAGCAGGCGGTCGAGAAGGCGATGCAATATGCGTATCGCGACCGCAAGAACCGGAAGCGCACCTTCCGGGCGCTCTGGATCCAGCGGCTGAATGCCGGCGCCCGCGAGCACGGGCTCACCTATTCGCGTCTGATCGACGGGCTGGCCAAGGCCGGGATCGAGGTCGACCGCAAGGTGCTCTCCGACCTCGCGATCCGCGAGCCCGAGGCGTTCGCCGCGATCGTCGCCAAGGCGAAGGCTGCGCTGCCGCCGGAGCTCACCCAGGCCGCCTGAGCCCTGAGCGAGCCCGCCGTCGTGCGGGCTCCCTCGCGCCCCCGCTCAGTCGTCGCGGTGGACGCGCTCGTTGCGCTCGTGGCGCTCCTGCGCCTCGATGGACAGGGTGGCGATCGGCCGGGCCTCGAGGCGCCTGAGCGAGATCGGCTCGCCCGTGTCCTCGCAATAGCCGTAGGTGCCCTCCTCGATGCGGGAGATGGCGGCGTCGATCTTCGAGATCAGCTTGCGCTGCCGATCCCGCGCCCTGAGCTCGATCGCCCGGTCGGTTTCGGAAGAGGCGCGATCGGCGAGATCCGGGTGGTTCGGATTCTCGCTCTGCAACGCGCTCAGCGTATCCTGAGCCTCCCTGAGAATTTCGCCTTTCCAAGCCATGAGCTTGCGCCGAAAGTACTCGCGCTGCCGGTCGCTCATGAAGGGCTCATCGTCTCGGGGACGGTAGCCCTCATCGATGATGATCCTGCTCATCTCAGGCTCCGAGGCGATCCCCTTTCCCAAGAAGGATTCGGGCGCCGCGTATAGGCCAGAGCCGGCCGCCCTACAAGGCGACAGAAGGGCCGTGCGCGGCGCCCGCGGCGTTTATCCTCACCGCTTTGCATCGGGGCCACGCTCGAGGAGCGCGGCCGCGATCTCCCCTTCGAGGCGCTCGGCCACGACCCGCCGGTAATGGGTATGGTCGAAGAAGTTGCGGGGGTCCCGCGCGAGGTCGTCGTCGCGACGCCGATCCAGGATCGCGACGCCCGGGCGGGCCGCCGCGGCCGCGATCAGCGCGTCGCGGCAGCGCTCGTCCGAGCGCTCGGCCGGGGATCCCGGCGCGGGGAGCGCCGTCGCGTAGACCGGCGGGCGGACGAGCACGACCGCGGCCCCCGCGGGGAGCCCGGCGAGCCGCCGGCCAAGGCGTTCGAGCAGCGGGTGCGGCCCGTCGGCATTGACGACGAGCGGCGGCTCGGGCTTCGCGAGGCGGGGCAGCACCTCCTCCTCGCGCCAGGTCCGGTAGGCCTCGTAATCCCAGAAGCCGTCGGGGCGCGCGGGCTTGCGCCGGGCCGTCCCGCGCAGCCGCTCGACGATGGCCTCGAGGGTCGGCCAGCGCAGGAGCCCGCCGAGGTAGGATCGCGCATCCGCCGCATAGAGCCAGAACGGGAACGGGTTGGTCAGCGGCGGCTCCTCCTCCGCCGTGCACCAGCGGTCGTCGATGCCGAAGACGAGCGCGCGGAGCGGTCGGACGCGGCTCGCCAGGAACGTGTCCAGGATCGCGAGCTGCTCGCGCGGGCCGGTCGCCGGAACGATGAGGGACACGAATGGAAGGCCGGTCGAGGCCGCTAGGCTCGCCGGCGCGACGAGCTGGATATGCGAGTTGCCGATGACCGCGCCCTCGAAGCCGGGATCGCGCGCCCGGAAGGCGTTCGCGGTGCGCGGGCCCTGGTCCCGTACGGCCGCGGTCGCGAGCGGGGTGAAGCGTCCTGTCCCGTAGGGGTCGAGGAGGACCGCCCCGCCGTAGAGGACGGTGAAGACGAGAGCCGCAGCGAGCGCGGCCGTGCCGCCGAAGCCGCGCCAGGCGGCAGCGTCAGAACTGGAAATAAATGAACTCGTAATTCGCATCGTCGCCGATCTTGAACAGCGCGAGCACGAAGGCGATCGCGACCGCGACCGCGAGGAGGCGCGAGGGCGGCGCGCGGTGGACCGCCGCCCAGGCGGTCGGACCGAGGGTCGCGACCGCGGCCGCCAGCGCGATCGTGCGCCACCTGAGATCGTGCCCGAGCGGCGCGAAGCCGAGCATCGCCCGGTAGATCGCGCCCGCCGCCTCGAAGGTCGGGGCCCGGAACAAGACCCAGGTCGCGATCACGAAGAGGCCGGTCAGCGCCCAGCCGACAAGCGCCGGCATGCGATAGCCCGCGCGCCTCCAGAGAAGGCCCGCAGCGAGCCCGAGCCCGTGGGCCAGGCCCCAGGCCACGAAGGTGAGCCCCGCGCCATGCCAGAGGCCGCCGAGCGCCATCGTCCCGACGAGGGCGCCCAACTGGACGGCGAGCCCGCGCCGGTTCCCGCCGAGCGGGATGTAGAGGTAGTCGCGCA
>JAFAPJ010000058.1 GCA_019247255.1 Methylobacteriaceae bacterium
GAGGGTGCCGTGGCGCACCTTAACGACGATCATGCCGATGCGCTGGCGCTCTACGCGACGAAGCTCGCCGGCGCGCCCGCGGGACGGTGGCGCGCTACGGGGCTCGATCCGGAAGGCCTCGATCTCCTGGCGGGAGATTTGACGGCCCGGCTTCGCTTCCCCGAGCCTGTCCGGGACGCCGGGGCGCTCCGCAGCCGTCTCGTCGAATTCGCCCGGCAGGCCCGCGCCGCTGTTTAGCACACGGGCGTCGGAGTGCTTGAGAGGATCGCGAGAAGTCGGCTATCTGACCGCCAGAGCCCGGGGCCAAGCGCGTGTCGCGCGCGCCAACTCGTGGCCGGGCGGAGGAATTCCCTTGGAGAATATCGGCGCATTCAACACCGCCCACGGCGCAGAAGCGATCGGGTTGCGCAATCTCGAGCGCGTCTACTGGAACCTCGAGGCGCCCGCCCTCGTCGAGATCGCGCTCGAGCATGGCGAGGCGCACCTCATCCGGGGCGGAGCGATCGCCGCCGATACAGGCGCCCATACGGGTCGCAGCGCCAAGGACAAGTTCATCGTCCGCGATGCGGCGACCGAGAACGAGGTTTGGTGGGACAACAACGGCGCGATGAGCCGTGCTCATTTCGATACGCTGTTGGCCGACTTCGTGGCCCAGGCCGAGCGCAAGACCCTCTTCGCCCAGGACCTCTACGGCGGCGCCGATCCTGCCCACCGGGTGCGCGCGCGGGTCTTCACCGAGTACGCCTGGCACTCGCTGTTCATCCGCAACCTTCTGATCCGTCCGGATCACAGCGAGGTCGCCGCCTTCACGCCCGACCTCACGATCATCGACCTACCGTCTTTCCGGGCGGACCCGGCCCGCCACGGCTGCCGGAGCGAGACGGTGATCGCCTGCGACTTCACGCGCAACATCGTGCTGATCGGCGGCACCTCCTACGCAGGCGAGATGAAGAAATCGGTCTTCACCTACCTGAACTACGTCCTGCCCACGAAGCGCATCATGCCGATGCATTGCTCGGCGAATGCAGGCCCGGACGGCGCCTCGGCGATCTTCTTCGGCCTTTCGGGGACCGGAAAGACCACGCTGTCCAGCGACGCATCGCGCACCCTTATCGGAGACGACGAGCACGGCTGGGGACCAACCGGCATCTTCAACTTCGAGGGCGGCTGCTACGCGAAGACGATCCGCCTGTCGCGCGAGGCCGAGCCCGAGATCTACGCGACGACGGAACGCTTCGGGACCGTGCTCGAGAACGTCGTGTTCGATCCGCTGACCCGCATCCCGGATTTCGACGACGCCGCGAAGACCGAGAATTCGCGTTGCGCCTACCCGATCGACTTCATCCCGAATGCCTCGGAATCCGGCATCACTGGTCATCCGGAAACGATCATCATGCTGACGGCCGATGCCTTCGGCGTCATGCCGCCAATTGCCAAGCTGACGCCGGATCAGGCGATGTACCAATTCCTATCCGGCTACACTGCCAAGGTCGCCGGCACGGAAAAGGGCGTCGTCGAGCCGGAAGCCACGTTCTCGACCTGCTTCGGCGCACCCTTCATGCCGCGCCATCCCTCCGTCTACGGCAATCTCCTGCGCGACCTCATCGGCCGCCACCACGTCGATTGCTGGCTCGTGAACACCGGCTGGACGGGCGGCGGGGTCTCGACAGGAGGACGTCGCATGCCGATCCGGGTCACCCGGCGGCTCCTCGCGGCGGCGCTCGACGGCTCGCTGGCGAAGGCGGATTACCGGCGCGATCCGTATTTCGGCTTCGCGGTCCCGACCTCGGTCCCCGGGGTCGAGCCGCACATCCTGTACCCCGTCAAGACCTGGCAGGATAAGGCCGCTTTCGCCGAGACCGCGAAGCGCCTGCTCGGCATGTTCCAGGAGAACTTCCGGCGCTTTGCCGATCACGTGGACGCGGACGTCAGGGCGGCGGAGCCGCAGATGTCCATCGCTGCCTGAAACTGTCGTGGATCGCGCCGGCACGCACCGGCGCACCTTTGCTGTTCGCTCGGTCAGACCTGACGCAGGCTCGCCCCCGTTGTGGCAGAATAACGGCTGAGAAAGGGCCGGTTCTTCCCGAACGCGTCGAGGGCCTCTTGGGCCCAAGCGACCGAACTTGGATCCCACTGCTTCGTGATACTCGCTATTGCGGGGCGGATCTGATCGTGGGAACTGCCCTGCTACGGTTGCGGTTGGCTGGTGCGAGACGGACGGGGTGGCGGAACGCCGGCCGTCCGATCGACCATCGGAGCTGACCACATGAAGCGTTCGACACTTCTCGGCGCGCTCGCCGCGGTCCTGGCGGCCGGCGTGTCCGTCCCGGCCTCGGCCCAGGCGCTCTTGCCTTTCCCTGATCTCGGGCTCGCTACGGAATCCACCGAAGCCTTCCGGGCCGAAGCGTTACGCGGCGACGCCTACGAGATCGAATCGAGCCGCATCGCCCTGCAGAAGTCGCGCGATCCCCGAGTCCGGGCCTATGCGCGGCAGCTGATCGCCGACCACCAGCGGACCACGGACGCGCTTCTTCCTCCGGGCACGTCGCTGAACGCGACCGGCAACGTCGTGGCGGATCGCTCGGGCCCGTTCGACACGCCGCTCGGCATCGTGACGGCCCCGCTGTCCCTGCCTGTGACGGTTCTCGGCGCGACGCTCGAGGGCCGCTCGGTCATCGACAACGACCCCGTGACGCCCGGCCGACGCGTGGCGCTCGATCCGCGCCGTCAGGCGAAGCTTTCGGCGCTCGAAGCAGCCCCGCCCGGGCGCGCCTTCGGCGCGACCTATGCGACCCAGCAAGTCCAGGCGCATCGGGAGGCGATCACGCTGTTCCAGGGTTACATCCAGAACGGCGATGACGACGACGCCAGGGCCTTCGCCACGCAGGCTCTGCCGGACCTGCAGATGCACGAGGCGGGCGCTGCCCGGCTCGAGGCTCGCTACGTGGGCGGCGCGCCGGCTTTCTGACCGCTGAGAGCGCGGGAGGGCGGCGCGCCGCCCTCTTCGCCTCAGGCGACCTGCCGTCGTCGCTCGGCCAGGAACGCGTCCACTGCCTCGCGCCGCGGCATCGGCGCGACCGCCCCATGTCCGAGCGTCTGCAGCGCCGCGGCGGCGTTGGCGTATTCGGCCGCCCCGAACGGGTCGCCCGTGCGCAGCCATTCGGCCAGGAACGCGCCCCCGAACGTGTCGCCCGCCCCGCTCGCGTCTATCGCCGCGACGGGCCAGGCCGGGACGACGCGCCGCTCCTCGGGCGTCGCGACCAGCACCCCGTCGCGCCCGAGCGTCAGCGCGACGATGCGGGGCCCGAGCCCGAGATAGAAGTCCGCGATGGCATCGGGCGCCGTGAGACCGGTCAATTGGCGCGCGTCGTCGAGGCCGGGCCGGGCGACCGCCGCGTCGCGGATCGCGGCATGCATGATGGCGCGGGCCCGGTCGAGCGGCCAGAGCGCGAGCCGCAGATTGGTGTCGTACGACACGAGGGTGCCGGCCGCCCGGGCCGCGTCGATCGCCGCGAAGCAGGCGTCGCAGGCGGAATGCGAGATCGCCTGGCTGATCCCCGATACGTGCAGCACCCGGGCGCGCGCGATCGCGTCGGCCTCGATGTCGGCCGGCGTCACGACGCTCGCGGCGGAGCCGGCCCGCGCATAGGTGAAGACGTGGCCTTCAGCCTCGTAGCCGATGAAGTAGATGCCGGTCCGGCTGCCGGGTCGCGTCCGCACGGAGGCGTGGTCGATCCCTTCCCGGTCCCATAGGGTTCGGAAGCTCCGACCGAACGCGTCGTCTCCGAGCGCGCCCATGACGGCGACGCGAGCGCCCTGGCGGGCTGCCGCGACCGCGACATTGGCCGTGTCGCCGCCATGCCCGGGCAGGTAAAGCCGCTCCCCGTCCCGATCGACCTCGGCGAGCTCCATGAGCGGCTCGCCGAACGTGACGAGGTCGAGGTCCTTGACCGGGCCGCTCATGATATTCGCGGCAACGCGGGCGGCAGGTCGCTCCCGACCGCGATCACCTTGCCGGGATTGAGAATGTTGAGCGGATCGAGCGCGGCCTTCAGGGTGCGCATCAGATCGAGCGCGACCGGGTCCTTGTAGAGCGCCAGCTCGTCCCGCTTGATGAG
>JAFAPJ010000091.1 GCA_019247255.1 Methylobacteriaceae bacterium
GGGCTGGCAGGAAGTGCGGCTCGACATCGATCCGGAGGTCCGGCCCGACATCGTCGCATCCATCACCGATCTCGGGCCCGTCCCCGCGGGTAGCTGCGACGCGATCTGGTGCTCGCACAATCTCGAGCATCTGTGCGCCCACGAGGTGCCGCGAGCGCTGGCCGAGTTCCGTCGCGTGCTGAACCCGTCCGGCTTCGCGCTGATCCGCTCGCCCGACCTCGCGGCCGTCTGCGCGATCCTCCTCGAGCGGGGCCCTGACGCCGTCGTGTACCGCTCGCCCGCCGGCCCGGTGACCGCGATCGACATGCTCTACGGCCATTCGGCCTCGATCGCGCGCGGGAACGCCTACATGCGCCACGGCACGGGCTTCACCCGCGACCGGCTCGACCGTCTCTGCCGCGAGGCCGGTTTCGCGAGCGTGCTGACCGGATGCACCGAAAGCCTCGAGGTCTGGGCCGCGGCCTTCATGCCGCGGGCGGATGAGGGTCGGATCGCGGGCGCGCTGCGCGCCGCCGGGCTCCGTCTCACCGAGGCTGCGGGCGAGCCGGCATGAGCGCGCCGGGCTCCGCGTCGCAGCCCGCGCTCCAAGGCCCCGAGTTCTTCGATCCCGCACGCCACGCGGGCGCTCTGGCGCTCGCGGCGGCCCGCGCCCTCCGGGCCGGGGATATCGAGACGGCGCATCGCCTGGCCGACCGGCGCTGCCGCATCCGGCCCCCGGCCGAGGCGCACGACTTTCTCCTGCGCGCGACCGCCCGCCGGCTTCTCGGCGACCGGGACGGCGCCCTCGCGGATGCCAGGGAGGCGGCCGCCATCGATCCGGACGACCGGTTCGCGGCTCGCATGCTCCTCCGCTCGCCCGAGGCGGGTGAGCGCGGGCGGGCGGCCCAGGCTCTCCTGCGCTCGGAGCGCGATCCGGCGCTCCTCGCCGAGGCGGCCCGGGTCCTCTCGGCCGAGGGCGTGACGACGATCGGCGCCCTTCGGTCCGATCCCCTCGCGGATAGCATCGCCGGGTGGCTCGCCTGGGCCGACGGCCCGGCGCCGCGTCTCGACATCCTGCGCGACGGGTCCGATCCCGAGACCCTCCATCTCGAAGCCGACCCGTCTCACCCGCTCCGGTCAGTCCTCGGCCACGCGGCCGAGATTCGGGTGGCGTTCCCGCGCGACGCGTCGTTCGTCGCCATCCACGCCCCCGGCGGCTGGCTCGCTGAGACCACCTTCCTGCGCGAGCCGCGCCCGACCCCGCGGACGCGGCCGCCGCAGGAGGCGTCGGCGCGGCCGCACGTGACCGTGATCGTGCCCGTCTATGCGGACCTCGCGGCCACGCGCCGCTGCCTGCAGACCCTGCTCGCGGATACGCCGCGGCACGTCGACCGAACGATCGTCCTCGTGGACGACGCGAGCCCGGACCCGGCATTGACCGCGCTTCTCGACAGCCACGCGGCGGCCGGCGAGGTCAGGCTCGTCCGCAACCCCGCCAATCTCGGCTTCGCGGCAAGCGTCAATCGCGGGCTCGCCGAGGCGCCCGGCGACGTCCTCATCCTCAACGCCGATACCGTCCTGCCGCTCCGCTGCCTCGACCGGCTCGCGCGCGCCGCCCGCTCGGCCCCGGATATCGGGACCGTGACGCCGCTCTCGAATAACGGCGAGGCGACGAGCCTCCCGCGGCCCTTCGTCGAGAACCCGCTCCCGGACTGGGACGAGCTCGTCGCGATCGACCATGCGGCGGCCGAGGCCAATCGGGGCCTCACGGTCGAGCTTCCGAACGGGACCGGCTTCTGCCTCTACGTCACGGCGGCCTGCCTCGACGCCGTGGGCCCGCTCGCGGTCGCGTTCGGGCGTGGCTATCTCGAGGATGTCGATTTCTGCCTGCGGGCCGCGCAGGCCGGCTTCCGCAACGTCTGCGCGGCCGACGTCTATGTCGGGCACGCGGGCTCCCGGTCCTTCGGGGCCGGCAAGCGCGCGCTCGTCGTCCGCAATCTCCGCATTCTCGAGGCGCGCCATCCGGGCTACGAGCGCGCCTCCGCGGCCTTCGTGGCGCAGGACCCGCTCGCGCCGGCGCGCGCCGCGATCGACGCGCGCATGACGGCGCTCCGGCCGGCCTCGCACCTCGTCGTGCTCGGCGATGGCCGAGCGGCCCATCTTGGCGGAACCGGGGAACCAACCCTCGTCGCGGAGGCCGCGCTGCGCGCCGGGCGGATCACGCTCAAGCTGAACGATCCGGACGGCGGCTTCCCGCAGGGGCTGGTTCTGGAGGCGCCTCTCGGCGGGGGTGCCCGGCTCGCGGCCGCCCTGGCGCGCCTGCCGCTCGCCGCGGTCTCGTGCCCGGACCCGGAGAACGTGCCGGACGACGTGCTGCGGGCCCTCGCGCGGCTCGGCCTGCCCGACGCGGCGCCGATCTCGCGACCCGTCCGCTTCGCGCCCGCTCCCAAGCTGGCGCGACCCTCGCGCGCCGCGCGGGTCGCCCTGATCCCGGGCGGTCCGCCGGGCACGGCGCGCCACGTCCGCCTGAAGCAGCTCGTCCAAGCCTGGACCACCCGCGCGGAGGCGCCCGAACTCGTGGTCGTCGGCGGGACGCCCGACGACCTCGCCACCATGGCGATGGGCCGGGTCCACGTCACGGGTCCCGTGCCGGTCGTCGAGATGCCGGCGCTCCTCGCGCGGCTCGGGGTGACGAGGCTTATCTTCCCCGATCCCGTGCCGGCCGACCATCCGGTCGCGCGGCTCGCGGCCGAGACGGGCCTTCCGGCGGCGGCGTTGTCGCCGTTCCCGGTCGGGGTCTCGCTGACGCTCGGGCCGATGACCCCGGCCGCGGCGAGCGAGCGCCTGGTCGCGTGGGCGATCGAGGACGATGTCGCGCCGGTCGTGAGGCGGGCGGCATGACGATCCCGGTCCTGCCGCCGCTTCGGGCGGTCCCGTCGCTGCTCGGCACCTTCGAACGCGCCGGCGAGCTCGCCTTCGCGGGCTACGCGCTCGACCCCGCCGACCCCGCCCGCCGCTTCGCGGTCGACCTTCTCGTCGACGGCGAGCCGGCCGCGCTGGTTCGGGCCGATCGTTTCGACCGTCGGCTGTTCGCCGGCGGCATCGGCGACGGGTGTCATGCCTTCGCCTGGGCGGGCGATCCGGCGCTTCTCGCGGGCGCCCGGCAGATCGAGGCGCGGCTCGCCAATGACGGGACGCCCGTCGGGCGCGCCATCGACCTTTGGCGCAGCCCGATTTCCAAGCGCGCCCGCGCGAGCCGGACCGGAACCGTCTCCTGGAGCTCGGGGCTCCGTCTCTACGGGCACGCCCTGGCGCGGCATCCCTCGCGGGCGCCGCTCGTGCGGGTGCGGGAAGGCGGCGACCTTGCCGCCGAGGCGCGGCCGCTCCGCTGGGCGCCATCGCGCGACGCGGGGCTCGCGCCGGACCTCGTCCCCTTCAGCCTCCACCTGCCGGAGCGCTTCGCGGACGGCCGGGTCCATCGCCTCACGGTCGAGGACGAGAGCGGCGTCGAGCTCGAGGGAAGCCCGCTCGTCATGCTCGCGTTTCCCGACGGGCTCGCGCGGCTTCTGCCCTCCGGGCCGGGAGCGCTCGACGGGCTCAGGGCCGATTGGTTCGATCGGCTCTGCCCCGGCTCGGTCCCGCTGGCGGATTACGCGGCCTGGGACGCCGCCCTCCCGCCCGAGGACGTCCCGCTCGACCGCCAGGGTTCGCTTCGCGTGCTCCTGATCGGCGCGGACGGGCTCGAGGACGCGGAGGCGGCGCTCCGGGCGCAGACGCAGGCCCGCTGGTCGGCCGCCTGCGTCGAGGCCGAGGACGGCGCCTTCCTGCCCGAGGACCTCGCGGAAGGCGCGCTCGCCGACCTCTGGCAGGAGGACGTCGTGGTCCTCCTGCGCACCGCGACGCGGCTCCGGCCCGACGCCCTGGCGGCGCTCGCATGGGCGCTCCGATCGGCGCCGGACGCGGTCGCGGCCTATGGCGACCTCGAGGTCGAGCGGGACGGGGGCGCCGACCCGATGTTCTTCGGCGCTTTCGATGTCGAGCGGCAGCTCGAGCAGGGTTACGCGGCGCAGGTCCTGGCGGTCAGGATCGAGGCTCTGCGCGCGGCGCTCACGCTGAGGCCCACGAGCCTCGAGCGGCTCTGCCTCGCGCTCCTCGAGGTCACGCCGGACGGCACCGATCGGATCCTGCACCGGCCGGGGATCGTCGGGCGAATCCTGCCTCCGACGCCCGCGGACGCGGCCCGGGTCGCCGCGGCCTCGATCGCGCATCTCGCGGCCCGCGAAGTCGCGGCCGAGGCGGTCGCCGGCGCGGGCTCGGCCTTGCCGGCTGTCCGCGTCCGGCGCGCCCCCGAGCCCGGCCTCGTCTCGATCGTGATCTCGACGCGCAACCGGCACGACCTCCTCGCGCCCTGCCTCGATTCGATCCGAGCCCGGACGGAAGCCGACCGCTACGAGATCGTGCTCGTGGATAACGGCTCGAGCGAGCCCGAGACGCTCGACCTCCTGTCGGACCTCCGGCTTCAGGGCGTCCGCGTGGTGTCCAGTCCGGGCCCGTTCAACTACGCGCAGCTCAACAATCGCGGCGTCGAGGCGGCGCGGGGCCCTCTCGTCTGCCTCCTCAACAATGACACCGAGATCCTCGGGCCGGGCTGGCTCGACGAGCTCGCCTCACGGATCACGGAGCCCGATGTCGGGGCCGTCGGAGCCGTGCTCCGGTGGCCGAACGGCATGGTCCAGCATGGCGGGATCGTCCTGGGGCCAGGCTTCTCCGCCGCCGATGCCTTCAACGACCAGCTCGCGACCGATCCCGGGCATGGCGACCTCCTGCGCGTCGCCCGTGAGGCGAGCGCCGCGACTGCGGCCTGCCTCCTCGTTCGCAGGGCCGATTACCAGGCCCTTGGCGGCTTCGACGAGGTCGCGTTCCCCGTGCTGTTCAACGATGTTGATTTCTGCCTGCGGCTCCGCGCGGCGGGCCGGCGCGTCGTGGTCACGCCCTATGTCGAGATCCTGCATCGGGAATCGGCTTCGCGGGGGCGCGACGAAGGGCCGGCGCAGGCGGCACGGTACCGGCGCGAGCTGACCGAGCTGCGACGACGCTGGGGCGCGGCGCTCGCCGCCGATCCGGCCTACAATCCCTTCCTCAACACCGACCCCTATCCCTTCTCGGCGCTCGCCGCCCGGCCGCGGGACCCGAAGCCCCGATTCCGCACGCTCCCTTGACCGGCCGGTCCGGCTGCCGGACAGCTGCGAGCCCAGCGCTCCCGGTGGTCGCCTCCCATGAACGCACGTCCCGAGCCCTCCCGCTTCGCCCCCGCCTCGCCGTTCTTCACGCCGGAGCATGAGCTCCTTCGCGACCAGGTGCGCCGCTTCGTCGAGACCGAGATCAAGCCGCAGGCCGATGCCTGGGAGGAGGAGGGCTTCGTGCCCCGCGCGCTGCTCCGCCGGATGGGCGAGCTCGGCTTTCTCGGCATCCGCTACCCGGAGGAGTTCGGCGGCTCGGGGCTCGACACGCTCGCGACCGTCGTGCTCGCGGAGGAGCTCGGGCGATCGACCTATTCGGGCGTCGCGATCACGGCGCTCGTCCATACCGACATGGCGTCCGTCCACGTCTTCAACGCGGGAAGCCCCGAGCAGAAGGCGCGCTGGCTGCCCGGCATCGTCGCGGGCGAGGTGATCACGGCGGTGGCGGTGACGGAGCCCGACGCGGGGTCGGACGTGAAGGGGATACGCACGACGGCGCGGCCGGTCCCCGGCGGCTACGTCCTCGACGGGGCGAAGCTCTACATCACGAACGGGGTCCATGCGGACCTCTATTGCGTGGCCGCGAAGACGGCGGCGGGCGGGGCGGCCTCGCGGGCCGTCACCATGTTCCTCGTCGAGAAGGGAACGCCGGGCTTCCGGGTCGCGCGCGCGCTCGACAAGCACGGCTGGCGCTCCTCCGACACGGCCGAGCTCGTCTTCGAGGAGTGCTTCGTCCCGGCCTCCGCGGTTCTGGGCGAGGAAGGCCGCGGCTTCTATGCCATCATGACGAACTTTCAGAACGAGCGCATCGTGCTCGGCGCGATGGCGATGGGCGAGGCTCAGGCCGCGCTCGACCTGACGCTCGATTACGTGAAGACCCGCCGCGCTTTCGGGGTGCCGCTCTACGACAAGCAGGCGATCCGCCAGCGCCTCGCGATGCTGGCCGCCAAGGTCGAGGCCGGCCGCCAGCTCGTCTACGCGACCGCCTGGCGGGACGCGCAGGGCCAGGACGTCACCCGCGAGGTCTCCATGCTGAAGGCGTTCTGCGGCGAGCTCGTGAACGAGGTCATGTACGACTGCCTCCAGTTCCACGGCGGCTTCGGCTATATGCGCGGCACCGCGATCGAGCGCATGGCCCGGGACGCCCGGATCCAGGCGATCGGGGGCGGCGCGACCGAAGTCATGCTGGAGGAGGTCGCCAAGCGCTTGTGAGCGCGGCCGCCCGAGCTGCGCTCGTCGCGTCGGTTGCGCGAAATCCGCGCCGGAGGCGATGAAGATCGGGCCGATCGTCGTGCGTGAACCTGCGGCATGCGCGTGCCCGCCCCGCCCAGCACGGTGACGCCGCCCGGCCGGCGGTGAGCGAACTCATCATCCGCTTCGCCCCGAGGCGCGAGCGCGAGGCGCCGCTCCTGGTGCTGTTCCACGAGGACGGGACGGATGAGGCGGTGACGCTGCCGCTCGGCCGTCGGCTGTGGCCGGGTGCGCCGCTCGCGGCGGTGCGCGGCGGTTATCCGGACGGGCGCGGCTGGCGGCATCTCTCCGAGCCGGCGGACGAGGTCGCCGACCTGTTCCTCGAGACGGCGGCGGGCGCGCGCATAGCCGCGAGCGTGCGCCGGGCGGCCGCGCGCGAGCCGTCGCTGATCGAGACCGTCGGCATCGGCACCGGAGGGGGCGCGGACGCGGTGTTGGCGCTGCTCTGCCTCTACCCGAGATTGCTGACGGCGGCGGTGCTGCTAGAACCACGCAGGCGCTGGGCAGGCGGCTGGGAGGAGAGCATAGTGGCGACCCGCGGCGTCGAGGTGCTGGTCGCGCATGACGAGACCGGCAGCCTCTCCGCGATGATGGACGGCCTGATGCTGTCGCGCTGCGGTCATCGCGCGGTGCGATGGATCGGCCCGGCCAAGGAACAGACGAACCTCGCGGCCCGCTGGCTCCGTTCGGAACTGCGAGGGGAGACCGAAGGCGAGGACGCCCCATGACGGACCTTCGCTATCGCGCCCACCTCCTGACAACGATCCGCGGATCGGACGTCACGGTGGCCGGCCACATGCACGGCTGGGCGGCGCCGCTGGGCGTGGTCGACGCGCCGCACGGATATGGCGAGGAGACCTGGACCGATGCGCCCCTCGATTGCGTGATCGCGCTGCCGCTCGGCGGCGCGACCGTGATCTCGGAGGTGCCCGGCGCGATCGGTCGCAAGGCGGATCTGCGCCACCGCACAATGGCGCTGCAGCCGCGCGGCGCTCCCATCCGCTACCGGGCGGGCGGCGCTGCGCGATGCGGCCACTTCTACCTCAGCGATGCGCTGGTCACGCAAGTCGCCGAGGACCTCGATGCGCCATGGTTCAAGCCGCAGGACCTGCGCCAAGATCTCGTCATGTTCGAGGACGAGACGCTCTGGCGGCTCCTCGTCACCTATGTCGAGCGCGCGACCGATGGCCAGGCTCCACCGAGCCGGCTGGAGATGCAGGCCCGCTCGCTGCTTGTGGTGGAGCGGCTGATCGCTTTCCACCATCTCGGCCGCGGCGCTGGACCGACGCGCGGCGGGCTCGCGCCCTGGCAGGTGAAGCGCACGCAGGAGGCGATGGCGGCGGCGCTCGACACCCCGATCAGCCTCGACGCTCTCGCCGAAATCGCGGGCTGCTCGCCGACCCATTTCAGCCGCGCCTTCAAGCGATCGGTCGGGCTGCCGCCTTTCGATTGGCTGCAGGAGCGCCGGATCGAGCGGGCGAAGGAGCTGCTGGAGGAGAACCGCCTGCCCCTCGCCGAGGTGGCGCTCGCGGTCGGCTTCGCGGCGCAGCCGCGATTCACGACGGCCTTCGGCAAGGCGACCGGCGTCACGCCCGGCTGCTGGCGTCGCGAGCGGCGGGGATGAGCGACGTCGCCATCGCCGAGCTCGTCGCTCAGTTCGGCCGCGAGGCGAACAACGTGCTCGCGACCGATCGCCTGTCCCTCTCCGCGGCGATCTGGTCGGGTG
>JAFAPJ010000194.1 GCA_019247255.1 Methylobacteriaceae bacterium
CCGCCCCGAGCTAGGCATGTGCGGACAGACGCTCGCTCCGCCCCGCCGGCCTCTTGGCCGATCGCGGGGTCGGGGTCGTGCGGGGGGGTGAACCCCGCTCGACCTCGGAGAAGACGTCATGACCACGATCCAGCTCACCAAGACGGACGCACGCATCCTGACGGAGGCAGCCGGCCAGAACGGCCTCATCACGCTTCCGAGCGGCCTCAAGCCGGCGACGCAGCAGCGCTTGCTCAGTCGCTTCCTGCGGGACGGCCTCGCGGTCGAGAGCGAGGGTGGGAGCCACAGCTTGACCCCGGCCGGCTATCGCGTGGTCGGGCTCGAGCCCCCGCGCGCGGAGCCCGGCTCCAAGAAGGCCCTGGTTCTCGAGCTGCTCCGGCGAGACGAGGGGGCGAGCCTCGCCGAGCTGATCGAGGCGACCGGCTGGCTGCCGCATACGACGCGCGCGGCCCTATCCCGCATCCGGTCGGGCGGGCAGGAGCTCGGCAAGAGCAGCCGTCCGGATGGCTCAACGGCCTACCGGCTCCTGGCCGAGCCGGTCTCGCCGGGGTCCAACGGCCGTCGCGCCAGCCGGCCGGAGGCGGTCGACGCCGCGAGCGCTGCCGCCTGATGGCCCGACCCGACCCCGATGAGCGGGCGGAACAGCTCGACCGCCTTCGGCGGCTCGGCCGAGGCGAGCTCCGGGAGGAGTGGCGGCGGCTGTGCCGCTCGCCGCCCCCGAACCTCAGCCGCGACCTTCTCGTGCGGGCCCTGGCCTACCGAATCCAGGAACTCGCGGAAGGCGGACTTCCGCGCGCAATCCTCCGAAGGCTCTTGCCGGCCGGATCAGCCGAACAGGAGGGCGGGACGGCTCCGCGCACGGTCGAGCTGGATCTCCGGCCCGGGGCGCATCTCGTGCGGGAGTGGCACGGCCGCACCCACACGGTCACCGTGACCGAGACCGGCTTCGAGCACCAGGGACAGCACTACCGATCGCTGTCCACGATCGCCCGGCAGATTACCGGGACCCGGTGGTCGGGACCGCGCTTCTTCGCCCCGACGCGTCGCGGAGGAGCGCGGCCTCATGGCTAGGCCGAGACGCGACGGGACGCAGCGTGCCCCGAAGCTCCGCTGCGCCATCTACACGCGCAAGAGCTCCGAAGAGGGGCTCGAGCAGGAGTTCAACTCCCTCCATGCGCAGAGCGAGGCCTGCCTCGCCTACATCGCCTCGCAGCGCCACGAGGGCTGGACCGCGCTCCCGGAGCGCTACGACGATGGCGGCTTCTCCGGCGGCACGATGGAGCGGCCAGCCCTGGGGCGGCTCCTGGCCGACGTGGCGGCCGGTCGGGTCGACGCGATCGTCGTCTACAAGGTCGATCGGTTGACACGATCGCTCGCCGACTTCGCCCGGATCGTCGAGCTGCTCGATGCCCGACAGGTCTCGTTCGTGTCGGTGACGCAGGCCTTCAACACGACGACCAGCATGGGGCGGCTCACGTTGAACGTGCTCCTGTCGTTCGCTCAGTTCGAACGGGAGGTCACGGGCGAGCGCATCCGGGACAAGATCGCGGCCTCGAAGAAGAAGGGTATGTGGATGGGCGGCCAGCCGCCCCTCGGCTACGACGTCCTGGATCGCAAGCTCGTCGTGAACGGGGGCGAGGCGCAGACGGTCCTCTCGGTCTTCCGCCGCTATCGCGATCTCCGCTCCGTCCGGCTGCTCAAGGCTGAGCTCGATGCCGCGGGGGTCGTCAGCAAGCGCCGGGTCGGACGGGGCGGCAAGCCCTATGGCGGCCAGCCGCTCTCCCGCGGAGCGCTCTACGCGATGCTCTCCAACCGGATCTACCGGGGCGAGATCAGTCACAAGGGGACGTCCTATCCCGGCGAGCATGCTCCGATCGTCGACGAGGCGCTCTGGGAGGAGGTGCAACAGACCCTCGCGAGCAACAGGACGGAGCGGGTGGTCGGCGGAGGTCACGAGGGCAGCCTGCTCACGGGGCTCGTCTTCGATGCCGGCGGGGAGCGCATGTCCCCGACCTTCGCGAACAAGAAGGGTACCCGCTATCGCTACTACGTCTCGCGCTCACTGATCGCAGGTGCGGCGTCGAGC
>JAFAPJ010000254.1 GCA_019247255.1 Methylobacteriaceae bacterium
CGCGCGACCGCGCCCACGTGCTCTGCGGCCTCGCGATCGCGGTCGCGAATATCGACGAGGTGATCCGGCTGATCCGGACCGCGCCCGACCCCAACGCGGCGCGCGAGGAGCTGATGGGCCGCGACTGGCCGGCGGCGGATATCGCGCCGCTCATCGCGCTCGTCGACGACCCGCGCCACACGGTGAGCGAGGCCGGCACGTACCGCCTCTCGGACGCCCAGGCCCGGGCCATCCTCGAGCTGCGGCTTCAGCGCCTCACCGCGCTCGGACGCGACGAGGTCGGGGACGAGCTGCAGAAGCTCGCCGGCGAGATCTCGGATTATCTCGACATCCTGCGCTCCCGCGTCCGCATCCAGGGCATCGTCAAGGACGAGCTCACCGCCATCAAGGCGGCCTTCGCGACGCCGCGAAAAACCGAGATCGTCGAGGGCGGCTCGGATCTCGAGGACGAGGATCTCATTCAGCGCGAGGACATGGTCGTGACCGTGTCCCATGCGGGCTACATTAAGCGGGTGCCGCTCACGACCTACCGGGCGCAGCGCCGCGGCGGCAAGGGCCGCTCCGGCATGCAGACCCGCGAGGAGGATTTCGTCACGCGGCTGTTCGTGGCGAACACCCACACGCCGATCCTGTTCTTCTCGTCCCGCGGCCAGGCCTACAAGGAGAAGGTCTGGCGCCTGCCGCTCGCGGCGCCGAACGCGCGGGGCAAGGCTCTCGTCAACATGCTGCCGCTGCAAGACGGCGAGCGCATCACGACGATCATGCCGCTGCCTGAGGACGAGGAGAGCTGGGATCGGCTCGATGTCATGTTCGCGACGGCGTCGGGCAACGTGCGCCGCAACAAGCTCTCCGACTTCGTGCAGGTGAACCGCAACGGCAAGATCGCCATGAAGCTCGATGAGGGCGACCATATCGTCGGAGTCGCGACCTGCCGCGAAGGCGACGACAGCCATTCGGGCGACGACGTGCTGCTCACGACGGCGGGCGGCCAATGCGTGCGCTTCCCGGTCTCGGAGGTCAGGGTCTTCAAGGGCCGCGATTCGACGGGCGTGCGCGGGATCACGCTGGCTGACGGGGACGCCGTGATCTCGATGTCGATCCTCAACCATGTCGAGGCGACGCCGGAGGAGCGTGCGACCTACCTGAAGGATTCGGTCGCGCGCCGCAGGGCCGGCGGGAACGAGCCCGTGGACGACAGCGCGGCCGCGGAGGACGGGGCGGAGGAAGGCGCGGTCGGCGAGGTCGAGCTCGGCGCGAAGCGCATCGAGATGGAGCTCGCCGAGCAATTCGTCCTGACCGTTTCGGAGAAGGGCTTCGGCAAGCGCACCTCCTCCTTCGGCTTCCGCACGACCCGGCGCGGCGGCAAAGGCATCGTGGCCATGCTGACGACCGAGCGGAACGGACGCATCGCGGCTTCCTTCCCGGTCGGGGAGCACGACGAGATCATGCTCGTCACCGATGCCGGCAAGCTGATCCGCGTGCCCGTCCACGACATCCGCATCGCCGGCCGCGCGACGCAGGGCGTCACCATCTTCTACACCTCGCCCGGCGAACGCGTGGTCTCGGTCGAGCATATCGAGAACGACGACGGCGACACGCCCCCGCCGGAGGCCGCGGTGATCGCGAGCGAGGGCGAGTAACGGGCGGATCGGGCGCCGTCGCCGCCCGCGTTGCGGCCGGGCGGCCGACGCCTTACAGCCGGGCCGAGATGACGGACGCCGCACGCACCGCGCTCTATCCCGGGACCTTCGACCCGGTGACGAACGGCCATCTCGACGTCGTCCGGCACGCGGCGCGCCTCGTCGATCGCCTGGTCGTCGCGATCGGGGTCCACGCCACGAAGGCCCCGATCTTCACGGTCGCCGAACGCGAGGAGATGATCCGGACGGTGTGCGGCCCTGTCGTCGAGGCAGGCGGCGCGACCCTCGACATCGCGACCTTCGACGACCTCGCGGTCGCGGCGGCGCGCCGCCACGGCGCGCGTGTGATCGTGCGGGGGCTCCGCGACGGCACGGACCTCGATTACGAGATGCAGCTCGCCGCCATGAACGAGACGATGGCGCCCGACATCCAGACCGTTTTCCTGCCGGCCTCTCCGGCCGTTCGCCCCATCACCGCCACTCTGGTGCGCCAGATCGCCGGGATGGGCGGCGACGTCTCGCCCTTCGTGCCGTCCGAGGTCGCCCAGCGGCTTCGGACCAAGTTCCGGCCGTCCTCGTCGACCTGACGCGGCGGCCACTCCACCGATCATCGGAGCGTTTCGAGCATGATGCGGATCATCGCGACCCTGGCCCTCGTCCTCGGCCTGGCGAGCGCCGCGGCGGCGCAGCCCGCCGACCCGGCGAACACGGTCTATCTGGACACGAAGGACGGACGGATCACGATCCGGCTGCGGCCGGACCTCGCGCCGAAGCACGCCGAACAGATCAAGACGCTCGTCAAGCGCGGCTTCTACGACGGGATCGTCTTCCACCGCGTCATCGA
>JAFAPJ010000536.1 GCA_019247255.1 Methylobacteriaceae bacterium
CCCGTTCGCGGTGCGGATCATCGGCATGGGTGGCGTCCCGTGTCGCGGTCGTGAGCAAGTTGGGCGCGGGTCGCCGCGACGGAGGCCAGCGCGCGATCGACCCAAGGCGCGGCCGCGGCGACCGCCGGGGCCGCGTCGAACGCCTCGTCCAGCGTCGCGGGGTCGAGACCGAGCTCGGGCCGGTCCCCGAGGACCTCGCGGAGCGGCCGCCCGGTCTCCCTCACGCGGCTCGCGGCCGCCTCGAGCGTCTCGTGCGCGGCCGCGCGGCCGAGCCGGGCCGAGAGGCGCGCCGCGACGGCATCGGCGAAGAGGAGCCCGCCCGTCGCGTCGAGGTTGCGCCGCATGCGTGACGCGTCGACCTCGAGCCCAGTGGCGAGGGTGCGGGCCTCGGCGAGCGCGCCCGAGGCGAGGCCGAAGAGCGTCGGCAGCGCGTGCCATTCGGCGTGCCAGGCGCCGGCCGGGCGCTCGTGCAGTCCCGCCATGGCGGTCAGGAGCGAGGCAGCCAGACCCGGCGCGACGCCGTGCGCCGCGAGGATCACGGTCGCCGAGACGGGGTTGCGCTTGTGCGGCATCGCCGTCGACCCGCCGCGTCCCGGCTGGAACGGCTCCGCGACCTCGCCGATCTCGGTCGAGGCGAGATGCGCGACGTCCGTCGCCATCTTGGCGAGCGCCCCGATGACGGTCGCGAGCCAGGCGCCGAGCTCCGCGAGGCCGGCCCGGCGGGCATGCCAGGCGAGCGGCGCCGGCGCGAGGCCGAGCTCGGCCGCGAAGGCGTCCGCGACCGCCGGCCCGTCGGCCCCGAGCGCCGCGAGCGTCCCGACGGGCCCGCCGAGCGAGGCCCGAAGCGTCGCGTCGCGCAGCCGCGGCAGGGCGGCCGCGACCTCCGCGATCCCGGCCGCCCAGACCGCGACCTTGAAGCCGAAGCTGAGAGGCTGCGCCTGCTGGCCGTAGGTCCGGCCGGTGCAGGGCGTGGCGCGATGCCGGTCCGCGAGGGTCGAGAGCCCCGCCAGCACCGCGTCGAGATCCTCGAGGAGGAGGTCGAGCCCGCGCCGCATCTGGAGGGCGAGCGCGGTGTCCAGGATATCCTGCGTGGTCGCACCCCGGTGGAAGTGGGGCTCGAGCTCGGCCGGGAGCCGGGCCCCGACCGCCTTCACGAACGGGATCGTCGGGACGCCCGCGAGCCGTGTCGCGTCGCCGATCGCCCGCAGGTCGAGCGAGGCGGCCGGGATCGCGGCGATAGCCTCCGCGAGCGCCGCCGGCACGAGGCCGAACCGCGCCTCGGCGCGGGCGAGCGCCGCCTCCGCCTCGAGCATCGCGGCGACCCGCGCGAGATCGGAGAAGACCGCGCGCATGCGCTCCGTCGCGACGAGCGGTCCGACGAGCTCGCTGTCGAGCGCCGAGAAGGTCATGGAAGCGCCTTTACAGGGCGCGGCGGGCCCGGTCGACGCTCACTCGCCGCGGCCGCGTGGGTCGAGCGCGTCGCGCAGGCCGTCGCCGAAGTGGTTGAAGGCGAGCACGGTCGCGAAGATCGCGAGCCCGGGCGAGACCGCCATCCAGGGCGCGTTCGTGAGAAACCGCTGGGCGACGTTCAGCATGGAGCCCCAGGAGGGTGCCGGGGGCTGCTGGCCGAGCCCGAGAAACGAGAGGCTCGCCTCCGCGATGATGGCGGTCGCGACCGTGAGGCTCGCCTGGACGAGGAGCTGCGGCGCGACGTTCGGCAGAACATGCGCGACCGCGATGCGCCAGTTCCGGATGCCGACCGCGCGCGCCGCCTCCACGTAGAGCTCCGAGCGCACGGACAGGACCTGCCCGCGCGTCAGCCGCACGAAGATCGGCGTCGCCGCGATGCCGATCGCGATCATCGCGTTCGTCAGGCTCGGTCCCAGGAAGGCCGCGAGCGCGATGGCGAGGATCAGGAACGGGCAGGCGAGCATCGCGTCGGTGAACCGGCTGACGAGCACGTCGAGGAGACCGCCGAGATAGCCGGCCGCGAGCCCGAGCGGCACGCCGAGACCGAGCGCGATCGCGACCGAGACGGCGCCGGCCGCGAGCGAGGCCCGGGCGCCGTAGATCACCCGGGCCAGGATGTCCCGGCCGACCTCGTCCGTCCCGAACGGATGCGCCCAGGAGGGCGGCTTGCGGACCGCGGACCAGCTCTGCGCCGCCGGATCGTAGGGGACGAGCCAGGGCGCCAGGATCGCGGCCGCGACCGCGATGAGAATGACGGCGAGCCCGAGAACCGCGCTCGGCCGCCGGAGGATGAGCGCCAGCGCGCGCCGGCCGGGGCTCATGCGCGCAGCCTCGGATTGGCCAGGACGTAGCCGAGATCCGCCAACAGGTTGAGGACGATATAGGCGGTCGCTGTGACCAGCACGACGCCCTGCACGACCGCGTAGTCGCGGTTGAACACGGCGTCGACGATGAGCTTGCCGAAGCCCGGGATGGTGAAGATCTGCTCGGTCAGGACGGCGCCCGAGAGCAGCGTCCCGAATTCGAGGGCGCCCAGCGTGATGATGGGGGTGAGCGCGTTGCGCATCGCGTGGCGCAGGACGATGTGGCGCCCGGGCACCCCCTTGGCGCGGGCCGTCCTGACGTAGTCGGAGGCGAGCGCGGCGAGCATCGCGCCGCGCGTGTGCCGCATGATGATGCCGGCGATG
>JAFAPJ010000541.1 GCA_019247255.1 Methylobacteriaceae bacterium
CTGGCTACAAGTATAGCGAGAAGCTCGAGTTCAACGTCTCCTACGCGCATATCTTCGGCGTCGGGAACAAGCGGATCTCGATCATCCCTGGCAACGTCGTGTATAACGGCCTGCCGTTCTTCGGGACGGTCGAGCCCGACGTGAACATCTTCGGCCTGTCGGCCCGCTATCGCTGGGACGACCCGAAGGTCGCCGAGGCCGCGCCGATCATCCGCAAGTACTAAGGCCTGGGCTGGGCCGCGCCCCAGCGGCCCGCCTCACCCGACGAGCCCCACTCCGCCCGGAGCGGGGCTTTTCGTTTGCGCCTGGCGCGCCGGGCTTGCCGCCGCGCCCGCCCCTTCGCCATACGGGGCCGTGACTCCGAGCCCCGACAGCGTGGCCGTGATCGGCGGCGGACCGGCCGGGCTGATGGCGGCCGAGAGGCTCGCGAGCGCCGGGCTCGCCGTCACGGTCTACGACAGGATGCCGAGCCTCGGCCGCAAGCTCCTCATGGCGGGGCGCGGCGGGCTCAATCTCACCCATAGCGAGCCGCTGCCCGGCTTCCTCGAGCGCTACGGCCCGGCGCGGGACCGCGTGGCGCCGCTCCTCGCCCGCTTCTCGCCGGACGACCTGCGTGGCTGGTGCGACGGGCTCGGGCAGCCGACCTTCACGGGGTCGAGCGGCCGGGTCTTCCCGGCGGCCATGAAAGCCTCGCCATTGCTGCGGGCCTGGCTGGCGCGGCTCGCGGCGACCGGCGTCCGGATCGCGACGCGTCACCGCTGGACCGGCTGGGACGCGGACGGTGCGCTCGCTTTCGCGACCCCGGACGGTCCCGTCCTGCAGCGACACGCGGCGACGCTCCTGGCGCTCGGCGGCGCGTCCTGGCCGCGGCTCGGCTCGGATGGCGGCTGGGCCGAGACTCTCAGCGCCGGCGGCATCGCGCTCGCGCCCTTCCGGCCCGCGAATGCCGGGATCCTGATCGCCTGGTCGGCTCATCTCCGGGAGCGTTTCGCCGGAACGCCGCTCAAGCGCATCGCGCTCGCGATGGACGGCGCGTCGCGCCGGGGCGAAGCGGTCCTGACCGCCGCAGGGCTCGAAGGCGGCGCCGTCTACGCGCTCTCGGCGCCGGTGCGGGCGGCGCTCGACCGCGACGGGGAGGCGCGGCTCGCGCTCGACCTCCGCCCGGACCGGAACGTAGCGGCGCTCACGGCCGACCTCGCGCGGCCGCGCGGCAAGGCCTCGCTCGCGAACCACCTGCGCAAGGCCGGCCGTCTGCCGCCCGTCGCGATCGCGCTGCTCCGGGAAAGCGGTGCGCCGATCGCGGCCGAGCCGGACGCCCTCGCCCGCCTGATCAAGGCCGTGCCGCTCCTCGTGACCGGATTGGCCGGGCTGGACCGGGCGATCTCGACGGCGGGCGGAGTTCGCTGGGACGAGCTCGACGATGCGCTCATGCTGCGCAAGCGCCCCGGCACCTTCGTCGCCGGCGAGATGATCGACTGGGAAGCGCCGACGGGCGGCTACCTGCTCCAGGCCAGTTTTGCGAGCGGGGTGGCGGCCGCGGAAGGCGCGCTCGCCTGGCTCGCTCAGTCCGGCGGGCGGCCCAGCGCGTAGAGGATGCCGCGCAGCTCGGCCAAGCCTTTCAGCCGGCCGATCGCGGAGTAGCCGGGATTGGCCTCCTTGCCGAGGTCGTCCAGCATGCGGTGGCCGTGGTCGGGCCGGAACACGATCGGGGGGGCGCCGGCGGGTCGGGCGCGCTCGGCCGCCGTGAGCTCGCGCAGCACCGCCACCATGTCGACGTCGCCCTCGAGATGCGCGGCCTCGTGGAAGGAGCGGCCGTCGCCCTCCCGCTTCGTCGCGCGCAGATGGACGAAGCCGATCCGCTCGGCGAAGCGCCGCGCCATCGCGGGCAGGTCGTTGTCGGCCCGCACGCCGAGCGACCCGGTGCAGAAGCACATCGCGTTCGCGGGCGACGGGACGGCCGCGAACAGGGCCGCATAATCGTCGGCCGTCGAGGCGATCCGCGGCAGGCCGAAGAGCGAGCGTGGTGGATCATCGGGGTGCAGCGTCAGGATCGCGCCGCAGGCCTCCGCCGCCGGCGTCACGGCCTCGAGGAACTCGACGAGATGCCGCCGAAGCCGCGCGGCGTCGATGCCGGCATAGGCCCTGAGCCGCTCCCTAAAGGCCGGGATCGAGAGCGGGTCGGTGGTCGAGCCCGGCAGCGCGCTCGCGATCGTGAGAACGAGCGCGTCGCGCTCGGCCCCGCTCATCGCGTCGTAGATCGCGCGCGCCCGGTCGCGCTCGGCCGGCGGGTAGTCCGCCTCGCCCCCCGGACGTGCGAGGATGTAGAGGTCGAAGGCCGCGAAGCGGTCCTGATCGAAGCGGAGCGCCGTCGCGCCCGTCGGCAGGACCCAGTCGAGGTCGGTGCGGGTCCAGTCCACGACGGGCATGAAGTTGTAGCAGACCGTCCGGACATCGTTCGCCGCGCAGGCCTCCAGGCTCGCGATCCAGGCCTCGATCTCGCGGCGCGCGGCGCCGCCCTGGCGCTTCACGGCGTCCGGCACGGGGATCGATTCGACGACGCTCCAGCGCAGGGCCGAGCGTCCGGCCGGCGCGTCCTCGATGAGGCGCTTGCGTTCCGCGACGCCGGCCTCCGTCCAGGGCTCGCCGATCGGCACGTCGTGAAGCGCGGTGACGACGTCCGTCGCGCCCGCCTGGCGGATGTCGTCGAGGCTGACTCCGTCCCGACCCGGCCCGTACCAGCGCCAGCCCTGCCGCATCGCGCCCTCAGGTCCTGAAGTAATCGGGGTGACGCTCGGCGAGGAGCCGGGCGTCGGGCAGGACCGCCGCGAGATGGGCGCGCATGGCCTCCCGGGCGGCCGGGACGTCGCCGGCCTCGATCGCGCCGAGGATGATCCGGTGCTCGGCGATCACCTGCCCCATGCGGCCGAGCGCCGGCAGGGTCAGCCGCCGGCAGCGGTCGATCTGGCGCTTCGCCTGCCGGACGACCCGCCAGATGCCGGGATGCCCCGACAGGGCCGCGACGGTCTCGTGGAACGCCTCGTCCGCCTCGTGAAAGGAATCCTGGTCGCTCGCCGCCGCGCAGGCCTCCTGCCGGGCGATCGTCGCGGCGAGGCGATCGGTGCCGAGCTCCGGGCCCCGCGCCGCCGCGAGCTCGACGGTCGCGCCTTCCAGCGCCTGTCGGATCACCACCGCCTCCGGGATGGCGCCGAGCGGGATGCGGGCGACCGCCGTGCCGGATTGCGGGCGGATCTCGACGAGCCCCTCCTCCGCGAGCCGGATCAGCGCTTCCCGGAGAGGGGTGCGGCTCACGCCGAAGCGGAGCGCGAGCTCGCGGTCGGAGAGCGGGGCCCCGGGCAGGAGCCGCATCGCCACGATCTCGTCCCGAAGGGTGCGGGCGATCGCGGCGGCCGCTGTCTGCCGCAGCGGCCCGCCCTGCGGCTCCGCCCGGGCAAGGCCCGCGCTCATGCCGCGCACTCGACGAGGGGCCGGAGCGGGGTCGCGCAGCCGGGTAGGGGCGAACGGGCAGGCATTGACCAACTGATATATTAGTATAGTTGACGCTGCAACGCGCTCGGCGCGATCCTGGACACGCGATGGCCCTCGATCCAGACCGCCTGTTTCCGCCCGACCCCGCGACGCGGGGCGTCGCGCGGCGGCTCTACGGCGAGATCGGGAGCCTGCCGATCGTCTCGCCGCACGGGCATACCGATCCCCGCTGGTACGCGCAGGATGCGCCATTTCCCGACCCGGCAACGCTCTTCGTGAAGCCCGACCATTACGTGTTTCGGATGCTCTACAGCCAGGGCGTCCGGCTCGAGCGGCTGGGCATCCCGCGGCGAGACGGCGGCCCGGTCGAGACCGATCCGCGCGCGGTCTGGCGGGTCTTCGCGGAGCATTGGCACCTGTTTCGCGGCACGCCGACCCGGCTCTGGTTCGAGCATGCGCTGGAAGAGCTCTTCGGCGTGACCGAACGGCTCGGGCCGGCGAACGCCGAGCGCATCTACGACCTCGTGGCCGAGCAGCTGGCCGAACCGGAATTTCGGCCGCGGGCGCTCTACCAGCGCTTCGGCATCGAGGCGATCGCGACGACCGATTCCGCGCTCGACGACCTCGCGGCGCATGACGACATCCTGGCCTCGGGCTGGAACGGACGCGTCGTCCCGACCTACCGGCCGGACGCCGTGGTGGACCCGGACGTCCCGGGCTTCCGCGACAACCTCCTGGCCTTCACGGGCGGCGATCTCGCCTGGGACGCCTATCTCGCGGCGCATCGCGCGAAGCGAGCCTTCTTCAAGGCGCGGGGCGCGACCGCGACCGATCACGGCCACCCGAGCGCCGCGACGGCCGATCTCGATCGGGCCGACGCCGCGCGCCTGTTCGACCGAGTTGCGAGCGACGAGGCCTCGGCGGCCGAGCGCGAGCTGTTCCGGGCCCAGATGCTGACCGAGATGGCGCTGATGAGCCAGGCGGACGGGCTCGTCATGCAGATTCATCCGGGCTCCCGGCGCAACCACAATCCCGAGATCTTCGGGCTGTTCGGCCGCGACATGGGCGCAGACATCCCGGGGCCGACGGATTACGTCGCGGCCTTGAAGCCGCTGCTCGACCGCGTGGGCAACGACCCGGACCTCACGATCATCCTCTTCACGCTCGACGAGACGACCTATGGCCGCGAGCTCGCGCCGCTCGCCGGGCATTACCCGGCGGTGCGGCTCGGGCCGCCCTGGTGGTTCTTCGACAGCCCGGAGGGGATGATGCGCTTTCGCGAGATCGCGACCGAGACCGCGGGGTTCTACAACACGGTCGGCTTCAACGACGACACGCGCGC
>JAFAPJ010000513.1 GCA_019247255.1 Methylobacteriaceae bacterium
GATGGCTTTGAACCTCTCGGCGGTCTCCCCGTCATCTGTCAGATTGCGCCGATGGATCTTGAAGCCGATGGACATGGCTGCCTCCGGTGAAGGGCGAGGAAGGGTTCTCAGGCCGCCTCCGCGGCCACGAGGCCGGCCTTCAGGGCCATCGCGTCGATCGCCTCCTGATAGGTGCGCGGGACGACGCCCTTGAAATGGTCCTTCAGGCCTAGGCTCTCCTTCCAGCGAAGTCTTTGGGCGACGGCG
This sequence comes from Methylobacteriaceae bacterium, assembly GCA_019247255.1. Lineage (GTDB taxonomy): Bacteria > Pseudomonadota > Alphaproteobacteria > Rhizobiales > Beijerinckiaceae > Enterovirga. Next base: position 247 of record JAFAPJ010000513.1, read on the forward strand.
CGAGCCATGATCGGCTCGACCCCGACATCCGCCACCGCGTCGGCCGACATCTCGAGCTCCTCGGCCCGGCGCTTGGCGTGGATGACGCCGGAGGGCGTCAGGCTCTGAACCGTGTCCATCCAGGGTCGCGCGAGCGTCTTCGAGGCGGAGGCGAGCACGATGTCGTCGATCCCGTATTGCCGCGCTGCAAGCAGCATCTCGTCCGTCAGCGCCTCGATGCCCTTGATCAGGACTGATCGGATGATCTTGATGCCGGACGCGGTGCCGAGCACCGGCCCCGTGAACTCGATCTGCATGCCCCAGGGCACGAGGAGATCGCGCACGCGCTCCCCGGCGGGTCCGCTCGACAACATGCGCATCGCGTAGCCGTGAAGGGGCGTGCCCTCGATCGAGCCATCCCCGAGCAGCGCGCCCGTCCCCGAGAGCTTCGCCGCGACGGTCTTCTTGATCTTCGGGGTGGCGGACGCGAAATCCAGGAAGGTGTGGCGACCGGTCAGGAACGGCGCGAAGCTCGTTGCGCTCTCTACGGACGCAGAGCCGGGCGTCACGCTGAAGATCAGGTCGCTCGACTGGGCGAGCTCCTCGTTTGACCGCACGAGCGTGACACCCGCCGCGCGCGCCCGCTCCCGGATCAGGTCGGCATACGGGCCGTCGGCTGCGTACTTGTCGTAGCAGCTGATCGAATGAAAACCCGCGCCGCGGAGACCCGCCCCGAGCGTGCTGCCGATCTCGCCATAGCCGACCAGTCCGAGCCTGAATTCGGTGCGGTCTGCCATGGCGCTCTCCTCGTTGGACGGTTCGGATCAGTTCCGGGCCGCGATCTCGCAACCGGTCTCGGCAGTCGAGCGCCGCGCGTTCCGGCGCGTGCGCGGCAACCTCGGGGAGGCCCGACGTCATCGGCGAGCTCCGCCGGCGCCCTGATTTTGAAACGGTGTTCTATTTTCTACTCTGAGGGCGTCGCGGTGTCAATCGGGGCGGAGAGCGCCGATCAGCTCCGAAGTCGTTGGTTCTGTCCTGGCGCAGCGTCTATGGCTCGAGGCGGGGGGCCATCAGCTCGTGGAGCGTGTGGACGGCATGCCGCAGGAAGCTCGTCAGAACCCGAAGCTCGAGGGCGTGGCGTCGGCCGAACGAGTGCTGGCCCTTTTGACAGCCTTCCGGCGCGGTGACGACGCGCTCGAGCTGGCCGAACTGGCCCGGCGGACGGGGCTCGTGAAGAGCACCATCATGAGGCTGTGCATCTCGCTGGAGAAATTCCGGCTGATCGAGCGCCTCGAAGATGGCCGCTACCGTTTAGGGGTGGAGACGGCGCGGATCGGCTCCGTCTACCAGCAGTCCTTCGCGATGGAGGAACGCGTCATGCCTGTCCTCGAACGCCTCACGGCTGCGTCGGAGGAGACAGCCTCGTTCTACATTCGCCGCGGAAACCAGCGCTTGTGCCTGTTTCGCGTGGACTCGCCGCACCCCTTGCGCATGAACGTTCGGCCCGGAGACATGCGGCCGATGGACGGTTCGGCCATCGCGCAGGTTCTGGCCAATCCCGGCGGCTCCGATCGGTCCGGCGGCCGGAGGCACGAGCTGCCGCTGTTTACGTCGGGCGCTACCGATCCGCATGTCGCGGCCCTCGCGATGCCGGTCTTCGGCACGGAGCAACGGCTCGTCGGCGCTCTGGCGATCTCGGGGCCGAGTTCCCGGCTCACGGCCGATCAGGCGAGACGCTTGGGACCGGTTCTCCAGGAAGCTGCCGAACGCCTGTCGTCCGAGCTGGGCGCCGGCTTCGACCGGTGAGCCGGACCGGCGCACGCGAAGCGGCTCCGCCCGGCCCGGTCCAGGAAGATCCTGTTCGCGCCTACCGAGGCCGAGATGCCCGCTTCGCTCGCGGGCCGACCCTGCCTCTCGGCGGTGGGGACGTCCCGGCTCGGCCGCAATCATTCGGCCGCGAGCGATCGGCGCGCCGACCGGACTTCGCCGGCCGCAACCGGACCGGCGGCATTGCCCCAGGCGTTCCGGACGTAGGTGATGACGGCCGCGACCTCCTCGTCGTCGAGGCGCCAGCCGAGCGGCGGCATGGCCGGGGAGGTCGGCCGCGCGTCGGTCGCGACGCCGCGGCTGCCGGAGAGCACGACCCGGATAAGGGTGCTCGCGTCGGGCTGCTGCACCGCCGGATGGCCGGCAAGCTTGGGGAACAGGGAGCTCGCGCCCGCGCCGCT
>JAFAPJ010000520.1 GCA_019247255.1 Methylobacteriaceae bacterium
CGGGCTCGACGTCGCCAAGAACCTGACGTTCTCCGAAGCCTTCTACTGGGACACGAACGACGAGACCCGCGCCTTCGCGAAGCGCTACTTCGACGCCGTCGGGCGCATGCCGACCAAGAACCAGGCGCTGATCTATCTGGCGACAGCCCATTACCTGAAGGCCGTCGACAAGGCCGGGACGGACGAGGCGGTCGCGGTCAACAAGGCGATGCGCGAGCTGCCGGTCGCGTTCTTCGGCAAGAATGCGACGCTCCGGGGCGACGGGCGGCTCCTCTACGACCCGGTGCTGTACCGGGTGAAGACCCCGGCCGAATCCAAGGCGCCCTGGGACTATTACGAGGCGGTGCGCACCATTCCGGCCGCGGAGGCGTTCCTGCCGGCGAACCCGGCCTGCCTCGGCGCGAGCAACTGAGCGCCGCGCCGCTCCCCCCGGCGGACGCCGAGCTCGCGCACGGCTTCTCGCTGGAGGCTCTGCCCGCCTCCTTCCACGCGGACCCGTACCCGATCTACGCGGCGCTTCGCCGGCACGCGCCCGTCAAGCGCATGTCGGGCGGGCGCATCCTTCTCACGCGCTACGCGGACGTGGAGCGGGTCTACAAGGACCCGCGCAGCTTCTCGTCGGACAAGAATGTCGAGTTCGGGGCGAAGTTCGGCGACGGCCCGCTCCGCCAGCACCACACGACGAGCCTCGTCTTCAACGATCCGCCCCTCCACACGCGCGTGCGCCGGATCATCGCCGGGGCGCTGACGCCGCGCGCCATCGCGTCGATGGAGGACGGCGTCGTCACGCTCGTCGACGGGCTCCTCGACCGGATGGCCGAGCGGGACGAGGCGGACCTCATCGAGGATTACGCGGCCGCGATCCCGGTCGAGGTCATCGGCAACCTGCTCGGCGTGCCGCGCGACGAGCGTGGGCCGCTGCGAGGCTGGTCGCTCGCGATCCTGGGTGCGCTCGAGCCCGTCAACACGGCCGCGAGCCTGGCGGAGGGCAACCGCTCCGTCGTCGAGTTCCTGGCCTATCTCGAGCGGCTCGTCGCCGACCGCCGGCGCCATCCCGGCGATCCGGAGCGGGACATCCTGACCCGGCTGATTCAAGGCGAGGCGGATGGCGAGCGCCTGTCCGAGACGGAGCTCCTCCAGAACTGCATCTTCATCCTGAATGCCGGGCACGAGACGACGACAAACCTCAGCGGCAACGGGCTCGACCTCCTCCTCCGCCACCCCGAGGCGCGGGCGCGGCTTCTCGCCGAGCCGGACCTCGTGCGGCTCGCCGTCGAGGAAATTCTCCGCTTCGAGAGCTCGAACCAGCTCGGCAACCGGATCACGACGGCGGAGGTCGCTTTCGACGGCGAAAGCTTTCCGGCCGGCACGCAGGTCACGATCTGCATCGGAGCGGCGAACCGGGACGAGGCGCAGTTCCCCGACCCCGACCGCTTCGACGTCGCGCGCCAGCCGAACCGTCATCTCGCCTTCGCGAGCGGAATCCACCAATGCGTCGGCATGGCGGTCGCCCGGCTCGAGGGGCGGATCGCGATCGGGCGCTTCCTGGCCCGCTTCCCGCGCTACGGCCGCGCGGGCGAGCCGGAACGCGGCAACCGGGTGCGCTTCCGCGGCTTCGCCCGCCTGCCGGTTCGGCTCGAGGCCTGACCGGCGCAGGCCTGCCGGCGCAGGCCGCTCAGCCGAGCTCGTCGCCGAGCGTCTCCCTTGCCCAGCGGAAGCCCGCATTCGCGGCCGGTACGCCCGCGTAGACCGCGACCTGTTTCAGGAGCGCCCTGAGCTCGTCCGGCGTGACGCCGTTGCGGAGAGCCGGGCGCAGGTGGAGCTTGAACTCCTCCTCGCGCCCGAGCGCGAGCGTGATCGCGAGCGTCACGATCGAGCGCGACTTCCACGGCAGCGTCCCGTCACCCCAGATCTCGCCCCAGGCATAGCGCGTGATGAAGTCCTGCCAGGGCGCCGCGAAGGCGCCGGCGCCCGCGAGCGAGCGCTCGACATGCGGGGCGCCCAGGACCTCTCGGCGGTTCTCGAGCCCGGCCGCGTAGGCGCGCCCGTCCCCTTCCGGGGTCGGCGTCGGACGCCGGACCTGAGCGCCCGGACCGTCCGGCTCCGCGGGGTCGAGGAAGGCCGCGAGATGGCCGTTCAGCGCCGCCGCCTGCTCGACCGCGACGAGATGGGCCGCGTCTCGGACGACCACGAAGGTCGAACCCGGTACGAGCCGGTGGATCTCCTCGCCCATCGCGACCGGGGTCGCAGGATCGCCCTCCCCCGAGACGACGAGCGTCGGGGCGCGGATCGCACCGATGCGGGCGCGCAGGTCCATCCGGCCGATCGCCTCGCAGCAGCGGGCGTAGCCCTCGGCCGCGATCTCCTCGACGAGGATGCGCCGGGTCTCCTCGGCACCCAAGCTCGTCTGATGAGGCGGTAGGAACCAGCGCGCGATGACGTTGCCGACGATCGCGCCCATTCCCTTGTCGCGGACGATGGCGGCGCGCTCGCGCCAGAGCTCGGCCGGCGGCAGGTAGGCGGAGGTCGCCACGAGGACGAGGCGGTCGACGAGTTCCGGCCGGCGGAATGCGAGCGCCTGGCCCGTCATGCCGCCGAGCGACAGCCCGACGACATGGGCGCGCGAGATCCCGAGCGCGTCGAGGAGGCCCGCGAGATCGTCCGCGAGATCCTCGACCTCGAACGCCGTCTCGACGACGGGCGAGCGGCCGTGGCCGCGCGTGTCGTAGCGCAGGCACCTGAAGGCGGAGGAGAGGGCCGCGGCCTGCGCGTCCCACATCCGGTGCGTCGTCCCGAGCGAGTTAGAGAAGGCGACGACCGGCGCGTCCTCCGGCCCTTCCAGGAGGTGGAAGAGCTCGGTCCCGTTGGCGGTCCGGATCATCGGCATGGATTGCGTC
>JAFAPJ010000109.1 GCA_019247255.1 Methylobacteriaceae bacterium
GGCCTGGTCCGCCGCGCGGACGGCGCGGAGGAATGGATCGAGGCCGATTGGGTCGTGGGCGGCGACGGCGCCGGCAGCTTCGTGCGGCGCATCCTCGGGGACAATTTCGTCGGGACCGAATACGAGGAGAAGTTCCTCCTCGCGGACGTCACGCTGCGCTGGCCGCTCTCCGACCGGCACGGACACCTGTTCCTCCGCGCCGGCGGCCCGATCGTCGCCTTTCCGTACCCCTATCCGGGCCGCTGGCGTCTCATCGACACCTCGAACGAGGCCGAGAGCGGCGAGCCGGGCCCGACGGTCGAGCGCTTCCGGCGCCTCTTCGGCGAGTTCGTACCCGAGATGATCGTCGAGGAGGTCGGCTGGACCTCGCTTTTCCGCATCCATCGCCGGCTCGTCGAGCGCTACCGGATCGGGCGCGTGCTGCTCATGGGTGACGCCGCGCATATCCACTCGCCCGCGTCCGGCCAAGGCCTCAACACCGGCGTTCAGGACGCGATCAACCTTGCCTGGAAGCTCGCGCTCGTCGCGACCGGCCGCGCTCCGGCGACGCTGCTGGATTCCTACGAGCCGGAACGGCGTCCGGTCGCCGAAGGCGTTCTCGACGACAGCCACCGCATCACCGAGATGGTCCTGGTCCGCAATCCGGTGATGGAGCATGTCCGCGACGCCATCCTCCGCGTGGCGCTCGGCCTCGGGCCGGTCCAGCAGCGCTTGGCCGAAGGGGTCTCCAAGATCGGCACGAGCTACCGTGACGGGCCGATCGTGGCCGAGGCCGGCGGGAGGCTCGGCGGCGCCCCTCGCGCGGGCGACCGCATGCCGGATCCGGAGCTCGCACCGGGTCGCCGCCTCTCGGACGAGCTTTCGGGCGGGCTCCGCCATCACCTGCTGGCGATCGGGCCTGACCGCGCGGCCGCGGCCTTTGCCGCCCGAACCGAGCTCGTGGCGCGCGGTCTCGGCGACCTCGTGACGGTTCGCGAGGTGACGGCCACGGGCGAGGGTCGGGCCGACGCGCTGCCCGATCCGAACGACGCCATCGTGGGCGCGCTCGCGATGCCGCCAGGCGAGACCCAGCTCGTTCTCGTGCGCCCGGACCTCTACCTCGCGTTCCGGGGTCGGGCCGGACGGGAGGGTCCCGAGGCGCTGGCCCGGGAGCTCGGCGCGCTCACCGACCGCATCTTCGCGCGGCGAGACCCGGTCGCGTCGGTCGAGAGGGCGCCGATCACGGTCGACGCGGTCGCCTGAGCGGCCGCCGCGTGCCGCGCCCGCTCACATGCTGCGTTCGAAGCGCGGATCGACCCAGAAATCGGACGGCCGGGGCGACACCTCGCGCTCGCTCGTTTGGTTGCGGGCGGCGGGGTCTCGGACGGCGCGGGGCCGCTCGACGCGGTCGATGCCGACGAGGGGCGACGGGCGCGCCCTCTGCCGGCTCTCGGATCCGGGCACCTGCGCGGCGAGCGGCAGGTGTCCGGCGATGAGCCCGAGGGCGAGGCTCGCGGCCCCGAGAGATCGTTTCACCATCGCAGGATCAGCCGGCCCGCGGCCGCGCCGAGCGCGGCCGTCATGAGGATCGCCGGGCCGTGCCAGGCTGCCGTGAACAGCAGGGACGATTCCGGGCAGTGGAGGAGGTAGAGGCAGGCTGCGAGAGAGCCCGCCGCGAGCCCCGCGAGCCCTCCGACGAGGCTCGGCCGCCGCGTCGCCCCGTTGCGGAGCACCAGGAGGGCGGCCGTGAGAAGCGGCAGCGACAGGCCCGCGACGCTCGCCATGCAATCGAGGGGCGCTTGGCCCCACAGCCGGCCGGCCCAATCGCCCGACGGCACGAGCGCGAGCTCGAGGCCGAGCCCCAGCGCCAGGATGGCCGGGCCGATGAGCAGCGGCCCGTAGCCGGGCCGTCCGGCGGTCGGGTCCGCCAGGCGCAGCGCAAGCGCGCTCGCCGAGAGGACGGCCGCGGCGGCCGCGAGCGCCGTGACGGTGCTCGTGGCGAGCCAGGCCCCGTCGGGATGCACGAGATGCGGGCTCGGCTTGAAGAGGAGCGCGAGCGCCA
>JAFAPJ010000422.1 GCA_019247255.1 Methylobacteriaceae bacterium
CTTCAAATTGCGTTTTTGAAGCGGTAAGCTTCACGCCATGAACCTATCGGGCTTCGATCTCGGCCGGGTCACGGCGCTTCACCTCCTTCTCGAGGAGGCGCATGTCGGGCGCGCGGCGGGGCGGCTCGGGATCACGCCCGCGGCCGCGAGCAACGCGCTCCGGCGTCTGCGCGAGGACTTCCGCGACCCGCTTCTCGTGCAGCGGGGCCGCGGGGTCGTCCGGACGCGGGTCGGGGAGGCGTTGCGCGAGCCCGCGCGCGCGGTCATCGCCGCGGCCGAGGCGTTGCTCGCGGCCTCGCGTCCGTTCGACCCTTCGACCTTCGCGGGACCGCTGGCGATCGCGCTGGCCGAGCATGTCGCGGCATCGCTCCTGCCCGAGCTCGATCGGCTCGCGCGCGAACGGGCGCCGCATGCTCAGCTCGCGATCGCGCCGATTCCCGACGATCCGGCCGCGTGGCTGGAGCGCACGCGCGGCGTGCTCGTAGGCCCGATGGGCCCGTTCGCGGCCGCGACCGAAGCCGACGGCCTCACCTCGGAACCTCTTTACCGGGACCGCTACGTCGTCGCCTGCCGCGCCGCGCACCCCGCGTCGGGGCGGCGCTGGAACGCCGCGACCTATGCCGGGCTCGAGCACGTCCTCGTCCTTCCGCGCGGCCGGACGGCGCGCAGCGGGATCGACGAGCGGCTCGCCGCCAAGGGTCTGTCCCGGCGCGTCGTCCGGATCGTGCCGAGCTTCACCCTCGCGCTGGAGCTCGTGAAGCGGTCGGATGCCATCACGACCATGCCGGAGTTCTACGCCCGGCACGCACGGCTCGACGCCATCGTCCTGCGCGAGCTGCCCTTCCGCTCGCCGATGCTCGACATGGCCGCGATCGTCCACCCGGCGCACGAGCGCGACGAAGCGATCCGGTTCGTGAAGGACCTGCTCCGGGCCGCCTTGGCGGCGGGGCGGCCGGACACGCCGGACATCCCGGCGCCCGCCGTGACCATGCGCTACGGGTAGAGCTTCACGACCGCGGTCAGCTGCTCGGCGCCGAGCCCTTCGTCCAGCGCGCGCTGGAACACGCCGTGCGCGGCCTGCGTCACGGGGAGGGTCGGGGCGAGGCCGAGCGCGTAGCGGAAATCCTTCTCGACGAGCTCCACGGGGAAGTTCGGCTGGAAGGCGCCCGCGAGCATCGAACCTGCCGCGACCCGCGCGGCCGGGCTGCAGACCGGCGTCGCGCCGAGCGCCTCGACGACCCGCGCGAGGTCGAGGCCGGACGCCCGCAGCGCCGGCAGGAGCTCGCCCAAGGCCGCGATCTGGATGCCGAAGAGCGCGTTCACGGCGAGCTTCGCGGCCGTGCCGGCGCCTGCGGGGCCGACATGGTGGACCGCGCCGCCCATGGCGCGCAGGACGGGCTCGGCCCGGGCGACCGCGTCGGCCTCGCCGCCCACGAGATAGATGAGCTGCCCGGCCTCGGCCTGCGGCCGCGAGCCCGACACCGGCGCGTCGATGAAGGCGCGTCCCGCCTGCTCCATCCGGGCCGCAAGGTCGCGCGCGAAGGCGAGGCTCACCGTCGAGCTCTCGACCACGAGCGCTCCGGGCGCGAGACGGGCGAGCGCGCCGCTCGACCCGTCGAGCCAGACCGCCTGCGAAGCCTCGTCGTCGCGCAGCATCGCGACCGCGATCTCCGCGCCCTCGACCGCCTCGCGCGGCGTCGCGGCGACCCGCGCGCCCTTGTCGGCGAGCGGCGCCGCGCGGTCCGGCGAGCGGTTCCAGACGGTGAGCTCGTGCCCGGCCTCCAGGAGCCGCGCCGCCATGCGCGACCCCATCGCCCCGAGCCCGAGGAAAGCCAGCTTTGCCATTGAACCTCTCCGATGATCGCCTGTTCGCGGGCGCAGCTCGGCGGCTGCGGCTTGGCCCGCGCCCGGTCTCGCCATAGGCTCTCGACCGCACCTGAAACAGCGTCCGACCGGCCGCACTCTCGTGCGAGACTTGCACGAATGTCGGGTGTCGAGCCGGCTTGGGTGCGCGGGAGAGTATATCGGATGGAGCTGAACGCGAATTTCGCCGAGCGCGTCGCGGTCCATGCCGCGCGCCTGCCCTGGATCCCGTCGCCCATGCCTGGCGTCGAGCGGCGCATGCTCGACCGGATTGGCGGGGAGGTCGCCCGCGCGACGACCATCGTTCGTTACGCGCCGAAGAGCCGCTTCTCCGCGCACACCCATGACGGCGGCGAGGAGTTCCTGGTCCTCGAGGGCGTGTTTCAGGACGAGCACGGCGACTATCCGGCGGGCTCCTACGTCCGCAACCCGCCGACCTCGCGCCATACGCCGGGATCCGAGCCCGGCTGCACCATTCTCGTGAAGCTCTGGCAGTTCGAGCCGAACGACCGGCGGAGCATGCGGATCGACACGGGCGCGACACCCTTCGCGGCCGACCCGGGCCGCCCGGGAATCGCGACGCTGCCGCTCTTCCAGGATGCGCGCGAGGATGTCCGGATCGAGCGCTGGGCGGCGGGCGCGACGGTGCCGCTCGGCGACCCCGGCGGGATGGAGCTGCTGGTGCTCGCGGGCGGCTTCGCCGAGGCGGGCGAGGATTTCGCGCCGCAATCCTGGCTACGGCTTCCGCCCGGGTGGACGACGCGCGCGATCGCGGACCCGGAGGGCTGCCGCCTCTGGATGAAGTCGGGCCACCTCGCGGATGCGCGAGCGCTGCTGCGCGACGCTGCCGCCTGAGCGCAGCCGGCCTTGAGCGGAAGGCGCGGCCCGATGACCAACCCGCTAGGCACCAGCGTGGAGACGCGACCTTGCGCACAGACAGCCTGCGGATCAACCAGCTCTCGCGCGCCGATTTCGACTGGTACCTCGAGTACCTGGCGGCGATGGATGCGCGCGACCTCGACCGCTAAGGGCGCTTTCTCGCCCAGGATTGCGCCATGCTGTTCAACAACGAGCCGCCGACGACGGGCAAGGC
>JAFAPJ010000155.1 GCA_019247255.1 Methylobacteriaceae bacterium
GTGCGCCCTGGCGCTCCTCGGCCACGCGGGCGCCGAGCTCGGCCCCCGCGACCCGGCCAAGGCGAAGCGCCCCCGCCTCGCCGGCGCTGAGCGTCACGCCCGGCCGCACCAGGACGTCCGTGAAGGCGAAGGCCGCGAAGCCGCGACCGAACTTCTCGGCGAGGTCGGAGCGCGGGCCGGTGCGGACGAGGCCGATCCGGCGCTCGCCGTCCCGAAGCTCGAGGGTCAGCGGGCGATCGAGCGCCTCGGGATCGAAGATCCAGCCGGTCAGGCGCTCGGCCGAGACCTCGTCCACGTTGAGCTTCGGCCGCGCCGTCCAGGCGCCAAGGTCGAAGACGCTGTCGCCGGCGAGAACCGCGATCCGGTGCGGCGTCCCGTCCAGCGCCGCGGGCGGCAGGGGCAGGCGGAACCCGTTCCAGCCGCCGTGCCGGCTGACCGCCATCAGGTCCCGCCGCAGCACGTTCGGCCGGTTCTCGGGCCCAGGAACGCCGTCGATCGAGAGCCGCACCGAGAAGGACTCGGCCGGGAAGAGGGGCGAGGCCCAGCCCACGACGCAGTAATCCTCGATCCCTTCGACCGCGCCGGCAAAATGCCCGATGCCGACGGTCAGCGTGCGCTTGAAGCTGCCGCGCGGGGTCCGGATCGCGAGGCGCAGCGTCTTCTCGAGCTCGAACAGCGAGGGATCGAGCGGGTAGGAGAGGAGAGCCGTCCCGTCGGCGTCCAACCGCACGGGCTCGCGCCCGGACCCGAGCCGGTCCCGGCCCGCCCCGTCGAGGAGCGTGACGGCGATCTCGCCGGGGCTCGCCCCGTCCGGCGCGGCGATCACGATCCCGCTGTTCAGGACGGCCGGATAGACCGGTCCGGACGGGCGCTTGCGGCCGAGCAGCGCGCCGATGAGCGGCACGCGGCGAAGAGCGGTGGAGAGGGGCAAACCGGATCCGGAGGGGCTGGCGCGCTGGCCGGCGTATTTAGGCGTTTTCCGCCCGCGAGCCTATCGGGTTGACCCGGGCGGCCAAGGGGCGGCTCTTTCGGCGGCTCTTGGACCGCGGAGCATCGCGTGAACGCCAGATTCGACATCGCGATCATCGGCGGCGGCTTGAGCGGGCTGAGCCTCGCGGTGCGGCTCGCGGACCTGCCGCCCCGGCGGGTCCTCGTGATCGAGCCGCGGGACGCGTATCGGCGCGACCGCACCTGGTGCTCGTGGCGGCTCGCCGACCATCCGTTCGGCGAGGCCGTCGCGGCGCGCTGGCCGTCCTGGGACGTGATCCGGAGCGCGGGCGACGGCGAGCGGCTCGTCGCCCGCCAGACCGCGCCGGAGATCCCTTACGAGATGATCCCGGCCGACCGTCTCTACCGGCTCGCCGAGGCGCGGCTCGCCGCCGCCGGCACCGAGCTGCGCCGCGGAACGCGGGTCGACGAGGTCGAGGAGCGCGAGGATTGCGTGCTGCTCCGGGCGGGCGGGGAGACGGTCGCGGCCGACCTCGTCTTCGACAGCCGGCCGCCGCCCGCCGAGCCCGGCGACCTCCTCCAGCGCTTCCTCGGTCAGGAGGTCGAGACGGACCGGGACGTCTTCGAGCCCGGCCGGGCGACGCTCATGGATTTCGCCGTGCCCCAGCAGCCCGGCGTCGTCCATTTCCTCTACGTCCTGCCGAGCTCGGCCCGGGCGGCGCTCGTCGAGGACACGTGGTTCGCGCGCGGCGACGTCGAGCTTCCGGATTACCGCGAGGCGATCCGGCGCTACCTCGCCGAGCGCTTCGGCGTCGAACGCTTCGCGGTCGGCTTCGAGGAGGAGGGCGCGATCCCGATGACGCCGCGGCTGAAGCCCGGCGCGCCCGGCCGTCGCGTCATCCCGATCGGCACGGCCGGCGGGGCCGTCAAGCCGTCGTCCGGCTACGCCTTCTTCGCAATCCAGCGGATGGCGGACGCGCTCGCCGAGGCGGTCGCGGCCGGGCGCCGGCCGGAGCCCTTCGAGCCGCGGGGCGCCCGGGCGCGCTGGATGGACGAGGTGTTCCTCACCGCGATCGAGGCTGCGCCGGAGGAGGCCGGCACCATCTTCCACTCGCTCTTCGAGCGCTGTCCGCCCGCGCCCCTCATCCGCTTCCTCAACGACGTCGGGAGCCTCGCCGACGCCGCGCTCGTCGTCGCCGCCACCCCGAAACTGCCCCTGATCGCCGCCGCCCTGTCGCGGGTCAGGCCGCCTCCGCCCGAGCCGCTGTCGCGAAGACCGCGCTGAGCGCATCGACGAGGTGGTCGATGTCGTGGTCGGTGCGGAGGGGGAGGGCGTCATGCGCAGGCGTCCGGTTCCGCGCGGGGACGGTGGGGTCGTTGCGGGGCGAGAAATCGATGCCGAAGCGGTTCTTGAAAGCGTCGGAGATGTCCTCGCGAAGCGCGGGGTCGCCGACCATCCCGACTATTTGCCGTGAACCCTTCCGGATCCCGGGCTCGTCCGGACGGGATGCGACTGAGATGCGTGCGCCGGAACGGGGCAGGCGACGGCTCCGTTGCCGCCTCAAGAACGGGGCGACCCGGGAGGCCAGCATGATGAGCGAGAAACGGGGCGGCGCGGCGGGCGCCTCTCGCCCGGAGGACCGGCCGGCGCGCGATTTCGGCGATTCGGCCGGCTACGGCACCGGCGGGTCAGCGCTCGACCGTCACGAGGTCGAGGGCGAGACGCCGCCGCAAGGGGAGGGCGAGGCGCTGGCCCGCCGCGTCTTCCCGGATGGGCCGAAGCCGCCGGCGGAGCGCGGCTGAGCGCTCAGATCTCGCTGCGGCGAAGCAGGTAATCGAGCCCGCCGATCCGGTACCAGCGATAGCCGTAGGCTTCGAGGAGAAGGGTGTGCCGCCCGCGCTCGTCCGCGCGGCTATGCTCGTCGCCGAGAAGGTTCACGAGCAATCGGCCGTCCTCGTCCCCGAGGCCGACGTCGATCGAGACCTCGCGCGGCGCATGCGAGAGGTTGTGAACGCACAGGACGTGGTTGCGCCGCCACGCGTAGCGAACCGCCAGAACCGCGGGGTCGCGCAGGCGCAGCACCTCGAAGGTGCCCCAGCCGATCTCCGGGACCTCCTTGCGCATGCGGATGATCCGCTCGGTCCAGTTGAGGAGCGAGCCCGGCTGGCGCCGCTGCTCGGCTGCGTTCACGTGGCCGAAGCCGTAGGGACCGTCGGCGATGACGGGCAGAACGGGCTTGTCGCTCTTCGTGAAGCCGCCCTGCGGCTCGCCCGACCATTGCATGGGCGTGCGGGCGCAATTGCGTTCCGGGAGGCTGAGGTCGTCTCCCATCCCGATCTCGTCGCCGTAGCGGATGACGGGCGTGCCCGGCATCGTGAAGAGAAGCGAATAGGCGAGCTCGAGCCGCCGCTGGCCGCCCTCGAGCATGGGGGCGAGCCGGCGACGGATGCCGCGATCGTAGAGCTGCATCCCTGGATCCGGCCCGAAGGCCTGGAAGACCGTCTGCCGCTGGTCGTCGGCGAGCCGGCCGAGGTCGAGCTCGTCATGGTTGCGCAGGAACATGCCCCATTGGCCGGTCGAGGACTTCTTGGCGGTGGCCTTCAGGGCCTTGGCGAGCGGGCGGGTGTCGGCGGAGGCGAGCGCGTAGAAGAGGTTCTGGTTCACCTGGAAGTTGAACATCATCTGCATGCGTTCGCCGTCGTCCCCGAAGTAATCCATGTCGGTGTCGGGCAGGACGTTGGCCTCGCAGAGCACGATCGCATCGCCCTGCCGCCATTGGAGGAACTCGCGGAAGGTCCGCAGCATGTCGTAATCGAGCGCCGGCTCGTCGCCGACATCCGGCCCCTTGGCGGAGATCACGAAAGGCGCGGCGTCCATGCGGAAGCCGGAAACGCCGAGCTGGATCCAGAAGCCCATGATCTTCAGGATCTCGGCCTGGACAAGCGGGTTGGCCGTGTTGAGATCGGGCTGGAAGTCGTAGAAGCGGTGGAAGTAGAAGGCGCCCGCCTTGTCGTCCCAGGTCCAGGTCGTCTCCTGCACGCCCGGAAAGACCATGCCCTTGTCGGCGTTCTTCGGCTTCTTGTCCGACCAGACGTACCAGTCGCGATACGGCGAGGCCGGGTCCTGGCGGGCGGACTGGAACCAGGGGTGCTGGTCCGAGGTGTGATTCACCACGAGGTCGATGAGCACCCGGAGCCCGCGCTGCTTCGCGGCGTGGGTGAACTCGACGAAATCGCCGAGCGTGCCGTAGCGCGGGTCGACCGCGTAGTAATCGGAGACGTCGTAGCCGTCGTCGCGCCCGGGCGAACGCTGGAACGGCATGAGCCAGAGCGCGGTCACGCCGAGGCCCGCCAGGTAGTCGAGCCGGCGCATCAGGCCCTGGAAGTCGCCGACCCCGTCCCCGTTCGCGTCCATGAAGGTCTCGACGGAGAGGCAGTAGATGACGGCGTTCTTGTACCAGAGGTCGTTGATCAAGGCCGACCTCCGGTCAGGCTGCGCATGTCTCGCCTGAAGGCGAGCGGTCGGCGTGAGCGGTTCAGGCCGCCGCGGTCGTCAGGCCGCCGCGGTCGTCAGGCCGCCGGGGAAGCGAGGGGCTTGCCCTTCTCGACCGTATAGGTGATCGCGAGCCGCATCGGCTTGTCGCCGTTCTTCAGGCTGTGCGGCGTCTCGGCCGGGACCTGGAAGTGGCCTGCCGGTCCGAGCGCCGCGTTCGGCCGCCCGTCGACGATCAGCTCGCCGCTGCCCTCGAGCACGAAGGCGGACTCGATGCCGGGATGCGTGTGCCGGGCGACGGTGGCGCCCGCGCCGATCTCGGCCTCGACCTGCACGGCGACGTACTTGCCGTCCGGCAGCTCGGTCGTCGAGAGGATCTTGCGGGTCACGCCCGCGGTCTGGGCCGGCGCGTTCTGCGCGGCGGCTCCCCCGATCCCCGCGACCCCGAACCCGATCCCGCAGATCGCGCAACCCGCGAAGGCTCGTCTCGACAGCATGTGACCCTCCCGTTCGGCGGCTCTCGCGGCCGCTCGGGACGGAGCTTCGGCCGAAGGCGCCCGGGGAGCAAGCCCGTTCGCAAAAGCTTCGATGCCGGGTCGCTACAAGGGCGCGCCGCTCTCGTCGAAGCGGATGAGAAGGCCGTTCGTGTCCTCGTCGTCGGTCACGATCTCGTCCGATGTCGTGAGGCCGAAAGGCGCGAAGCCGGCGCCGTCGCCCGGGGCCCGCAGGAAATAGGCGGTGGGGGTCTGGCCGGAGGCCCAACGCGGATGGGGCGCGCTGGCCTGCTGGTTGTCGGCGATGAGCATCCGGTCCGCGTCGAGCCGCGCGACCACGAGGTAGATGTGGTCCGCGCCGGCGGGCGGAAGCCTGTCCTGCGTCACGCCGACATCGCCCGGCTGCTGCTGCCCGACCGGGACGCGCTGCCAGCCGCGCTCCTTTTCGAGGATGCGCGCGAGATTGCCGGCCCCGTACTCGACCTCCACGTCGACCCCGGACGCGCGCAAGAACATGCTGAGCGTGCAGGCGCAGGCGTTGCGCGCCGTCGGCTTGCCGTAGATCCGGGTCATGGCCGCGAAGGCGCGCTCGCGGATCTCGCGGCATTGCTCCGGGTCCGCGCCGAGCTCGATGAGGCGGGGGATGCGCGCCGCGTCGCCCGAGAGCGCGAGGCCCGCGGCAGCCGGCGCGAGGGCGGCCCCGAGAGGCGACGCCGCGAGTCCCTGGATGGGCTCGATCGTGCCGGGCTTCCAGCCTTCGTGCCGCTGGATCGCCTGCGCGAGCCGGTCGAGCTGGCTGGAATCGAGGCTGCCCACGATCGTTTGAGGATCGACGCCCACCGCACCCGCGACCGCCGCCAGGTAGGCGCCGCT
>JAFAPJ010000444.1 GCA_019247255.1 Methylobacteriaceae bacterium
CTCGACGCCGGCGGTTCGGTCAGCGCGCCGATGCACGGCAAGATCGTCGCGGTCCTGGTGAAGCCCGGCGAGCGCGTCGCCAAGGGGCAGCGCCTCGCCGTGCTCGAGGCGATGAAGATGGAGCACGCGCTTGTCGCGCCGCGCGACGGCGAGGTGACGGAGGTCGCGGCCGAGCCGGGCGCCCAGGTGGCGGAAGGCGCCCGCCTCGTCGTCCTGGCGCCTGTGGAAGACGGGTAGAGAGCGCTTGGCCGCACGGATTTCGGACGCCGGCCCGGCTATGAAGGCCTGATGACGCTGCATCTCATCAAGCTCTGCGTCGGGATCGACACGGTCGCCGAGCTCGAGGATTGGATCGCGGAGAAGCGGCGCCGCGAGCGCCGGACCCGTCCCGAGCATATCCACACGACCCGGATGACCCCGAAGCGCCAGGACGAGCTGCTCGCGGGCGGCTCGCTCTACTGGGTGATCAAGGGCATGGTCTCCTGCCGCCAGCGGCTGCTCGCGCTCCGGCCGGTGACCGACGGGGAGGGGACCGCGCGCTGCCAGATCGTGCTCGAACCCGCCGTCGTTCCCGTCTCGCCGCGCCCTTGCGGGCCGTTCCAGGGCTGGCGCTACCTGCGCGGCGCGGATGCGCCCGCCGATCTCGGCGCGGCCGGGGAGGCGGTCGCGCTCATGCCCGACGCGATGCGTCGCGAGCTCGCGGCGCTTGGGCTATTGTAGCGGCATGACCGCCGCCGCGCCTTCGTTCCGCCCGTCCGCCGCTCCGTGCGGCCGCGGATGGAGCCGCGCGGGTCTGGCTCTTCTCCTCATCATGGGTGCAAGCGGCGCACGGGCGGAGTGGTGCCCGGACCGGCCCCGCACGGGCCGGGACGCGCCCGAGCGTCGATGCGGTCCGGACGAGAGGCTCCGGCCCTACGATCCCGACGCCGCACGACGCGGACGCTCGCCGGGCTCCATCGACCTCGGCAACGGCACGGAAGTGCGGATCGGCGGCCGCGTCCAGATGGAATACGACGTCCGCCGCCGGTGATCACCGTCCTGGCCGGGCTGTCGGCGTTCCTCTTCCTCTGGTGGATCGCGAAGATCGCGACGCGGGTCAGCCCCAAGGTCCTGGCCCGCTTCGCCAAGACGAGCGGCGGGATTCTGGCCCTGCTCGCGGCCGGGATCATGGGCCTGCGCGGCCGGCTCGACATGGCGCTGTTCTGCGGCGGGGTGGGCATCTGGCTGCTCGGCTGGGGCGAGATGCCGGGCTTTCTCCAGGGCCGGTTCGGCCCGCGGCGCCGCGTGTTGCGGCAGCGCAGCGCTCTGCTCGAGGTCGCGGCCGAGACCGGCGGTGCCGGGCGGATCACCGGGACCGTGATCGGCGGGTCCCTCGCCGGCCGCTCCCTCGATTCGCTCGCTGCCGCCGAGCTCCTCGCGCTCAGGCGCGACTGCCTCGAGCACGACCGCTCGGCTTTAAGCTTCCTGGAAGCGTATCTGGACCGCCGGCTTCCCGGATGGCGTGAACACGCTGAGCCGCGTCAGCACGACGGGAGGCGGGCCGAGGCGCAGCGCCGTGCGATGTCGGAGGAGGAAGCTTACGAGATCCTGGGGCTTCAGCCCGGGGCGGACCCGGACAGCATCCGGGCGGCGCACCGGACGCTGATCAAGAAGCTCCATCCCGACCAGGGCGGGTCGACGTACCTGGCGGGACGCGTCAACCAGGCCCGGGACACCTTGCTGAACCGGCATCGCTGAAACTCCACGCGCGGTCCGGCCGAACGGGCCGGTGTCGGATCGGTCGGTCGCTCGGCTCAGCTGCGGGTCGCGAAGCAGGCGAAGCCGCTCCGCTTCAGCGCCCGGCAGGTGTCCTGGGCCTCGTCCGGATCGTCGAAGCCCGAGAAGCGGGCCCGGTAGAGCGTCGTGCCGCTGCGCACGATCCGTTCGGTGAAGGGTGCGGCCCGGGACAGGGTGCGGCCCATCTTGGCCTTCGCGTCCTCGAGGAGCGCGCGGGCCTGATCCTCGCCCTCGGAGGCGCCGAGCTGGATGACCCAGGGGGTGACGCGAGCCGGCCGGGGCATCTCGGCGAGCGCGGCCGTCCGGACGGGCGCGGGCTCGGGCTTCGCGACGACCGAGGGCTCCGGACGCGGTGGGACGGGGGCCGAAGGCGGCAGCCGGGCGTCGATCTTGGCGCCGGAGGAGGGCGGCAGGGGCACGAGGTCGCCCGGGCCGCTCGACGCGTAAGCGAGCGAGGCGGTCGGCGCGAGCGGCGGCGCCTGGCCGGCGCGCGACGAGGTCGGGGTCGTGGTGGCGGCCGCGTTGGAGGCGGACGCGACGGCGGCGCGCGGCATCGCGGCCTCGGCGGGCTTCGCGACCGCACGGGTCGGGATCGCCGCGGTCGTCTCGACCTCTGGCACGCGGTCGGCGGCCTCGGCGAGGGTCACGGCCTCGCTCGCGTCCAGGAAGGCGGTGCTGGTTCGGCCGAGCGTCGCCTTGGCGAGGTTCGTCCGGATGAGATTGGTCATGATCGCGTCGCGCGACGCGCCCGAGCGCCCGCCGAGCACGACGCCCACGACGTGCCGGCCATCGAGCCGAGCCGAGGTCATGAGGTTGAAGCCGGACGCATTGGTGAAGCCGGTCTTGATCCCGTCGACGCCCTCGACCTTGCCGAGGAGGCGGTTGTGGTTGCCGATCGTCCGGCCTGCCCAGGTGAAGCTGCGGGTCTGGAAGTACCGGTAGTAGCGCG
Source organism: Methylobacteriaceae bacterium (assembly GCA_019247255.1). Classification (GTDB taxonomy): domain Bacteria; phylum Pseudomonadota; class Alphaproteobacteria; order Rhizobiales; family Beijerinckiaceae; genus Enterovirga. The sequence goes on from JAFAPJ010000444.1 coordinate 2,726, forward strand.
GGAAGCGCTCCTGGATGGCGCGGCCCAGGATCGTGAGGTCTCGCGCCGTCGTCACCTGCTCGGAATCGAGCTTCAGGCCGCCGCGGTCGAGCTGCTCGAACAGGAGGTAGAGCGTCATTACCTTGGTGATGGAGGCCGGATGCCGCGGCTCGTCCTCGTTGACCGCGTACATGCTGCGCCCGGTATTCGCGTCGACGACCATCGCGGAGAAGG
>JAFAPJ010000169.1 GCA_019247255.1 Methylobacteriaceae bacterium
CTGGACCGCCGGCCCCTCGTCTGAGGCCGCGGCCCGGCGACCTGCCGAGAGGCCTACCGAGGGGCCTGCCAACCGACCTGCCGCCGCCACTGGGATATCAGTCCGGCATCACGGTCGAGCGCCGGACGGCCGGACCGGGGCTCCGCCGGCGGCCCTCCCGTCCGCGCGCATCCCGCGCCCTGAGCGCAGATTTTCGTCACGACGCGGGTCGCGCGCTAACGCAGGTCAGTTCGCCGAGCGTGATCGACCATACAATCCCGCATCGTCCGAGAGTTGCGGTATGGTCGAGCCTGACGAGACGAAGGACTGGGCTCTCCACGACCGGCAGGCCAAGCTGATCATCGGCTCGCTGCTGACGCTGCAGATCCTGCTCCTGCTGAGCACGCTGCTCTGGGCCTGAGGGGCCTCAGGCGTAGGCGGCGCAGATCCCGAGGAAATCCTCCGCCACGAGGCTCGCGCCGCCCACGAGCGCGCCGTCGACGTTCTCGACGCCCAGGAGCTGGCGCGCGTTGCCGGCCTTGACCGAGCCGCCGTAGATGATGCGGATGCGCCCCGCCTCCTCGCCCACGAGCTTGTCGAGCATCTCGCGCAGGCTCGCGTGCACCTCGGCGATGTCGGCGGGCGTCGGCGTGAGCCCGGTGCCGATCGCCCAGACCGGCTCGTAGGCGATCACCGTGTCGCGGGCGGTGGCCCCCTTCGGGATGCCGATGGCGAGCTGCGCGCGCACGATGTCGAGCGCCCGGCCCTGATCGCCCTCCTCCTTGGTCTCGCCGACGCAGATGATGCCGCACAGCCCCGCGCGCCGGGCGCCCAGCGCCTTGGCGTGCACGCCGTCGTCGGTCTCGTGGTGGTAGGCGCGCCGCTCCGAGTGGCCGACGATGACGTAGGTCGCGCCGAGGTCGGCGAGCATCTCGGCGGAGATCGAGCCGGTGAAGGCGCCTGACGGCTTGGCGTGGAGGTTCTGGCCGCCGATGGCGATGGGCGAGCCCTCGGCGGCCTGGACGCAGGTGGAGATCAGCGTCGAGGGCGGGCAGATCAGCACGTCGATGCGGGAGGCCAAGTCGGGCGTGAGCCCCCCGCGCACGGCCTCGATCACCGCGGTCGAGGCCCGCGTGCCGTTCATCTTCCAGTTCCCGGCGACCAGTGGGCGCCGCCCCGCGCTCGTCATCCCGTCCTGCCCCGCCGCCGGCCCGCCGCCTCGGGCGGGCATATCCGGTTCCAGGCCGGGGCTAGCAGAGCAAGCTTGGGCGCGCAAACGGATACGAGCGCCGCGCCGGCCCGCGGTCCGGCCCGCCGATGCGGGAAGCGCCGCGGCTCAGGCCAGCGGGCCGGGGATGGCGAGCTCGGCCTCGCCGCGCAGCCGCGCCTCGTGCCGGCGCACGAACAGCCACAGGGCGAGCCCGCCGAAGACGACGAGCGCGAGGAGCGTCAGGCCGACGGGCCCGGCGATCCGCTCGATCGAGCGCCCGCACCAGTACGAGCCGAGGCCGATGCTGGCCGCCCACACGAGGCCGCCGAGCGCGTTGAACAGCATGAAGCGGCGGGCATCGAGCCGGTTCACGCCCGCGAGCACCGCGGCGTAGGCCCGCAGCATCGCCGTGAAGCGGCCGAAGAACACGATCTTGCCGCCGTGCGAGCGGAACAGGTACTGCCCGAGCTTCAGCCGGCCGTGATCCAGCGCGATCAGATGGCCGTAGCGCAGCAGCAGCGGCATCCCCCAGCGCCGACCGACCCAGTAGCCGACATTGTCGCCCAGGATCGCCCCGGCGGCGGCGGCGGCGACGATCAGTCCCACGTTCAGGTTGCCGGTGGAGCCCGCGTAGACGCAGGCCGAGATCAGCGCCGTCTCGCCGGGGCAGGGCACGCCCGCGCTCTCCAGGGTGATGATCGCGAACACGGCGAGGTAGCCGTAGGCGGCGATCAGCTCGGCGATCGGCAGGTCGTGGAGGAAGGACATCGCGGGCGCGGCCTCGGCTTTCCGATGGCCGCAGGCTCGCCCGCGAACGTGGCCGTTCCGGGGCCGCGTCGGAACGCGGCCGGCGAGCGTCGCGCTCAGATCACCTTCAGCAGGGCGTCGGCGCCCGACGCCTCGGCCTTGGAGGGCGTCTCCTCGACGTTGAGCACCCGCACCACGCCGTCCTCCACGAGCATGGAGTACCGCTTCGAGCGGGTGCCCAGGCCGAAGCCCGAGCCGTCCATG
>JAFAPJ010000172.1 GCA_019247255.1 Methylobacteriaceae bacterium
AGGCTGAGCGCCGCCAGCGGAAACGCGCCCGGCACGGCTTTCGGCGGCGGCGCGGGATCCTCGGCCGACCCGGTGGAGGCCGGCGCGGCCGCGGTCCCGCGCGACCGGGACGGGATGCCCCACAGATGGAGGCTCGCGCAGACGAGCGCGTGGACCGCGGCGTAGACGACGAGGCTTCCCCGCCAGCCGAAGCGCCCGTCCATCCAGATGAGCACCGGCCAGGAGGCGGTCGAAGACATGCCGCTGAACAGGAACATGATCGCGATCGCCCGGCGGGCGCGATCGGGCGCGATCTGCACCATCGCGGTCGAGGGCGCCTGCATGAGCGCGAACGGCGTTCCGACCCCGATCACGATCCAGGCGAGCGTGAAGAGGAAGGGCCCATGCGCAGACGCAAGGGCCACAAGGCCGAGCGCGACGAGCAGCGAGCCGGCGACGAGGCAGGGTCGCGCGCCGTGACGTTGGAGGAGGCGCCCCGCCGTCGGACCGAGGGCGCCCGAGACGAGCAGCATCAGGGTCACGCCGCCGAAGACGAGCTCCGGCGACAGCCCGGTGCCGCGCGCGATGTCCTCCGACAGGATCGCGGGAAGGTACAGGGTCGTGCCCCAGCCGACCACCTGGCTGAAGGCGAGAACCCCAAGCGCTCGCCGGAAGGCGCGGCGCGTCTCCTCGGAAGCGCCCGCTCTCACGAATACGCGCTCGTCCGTCGCGGCCATCGCGGGGGGCATGCGCGCCCGCTCGGGCCGGGTCAATGCCGTGAGCCGGCACCGGCCCGCTTCCCGTGCCCGCCGGGCTGGGCTAGGAGCGCGGCTTCGCCCTCAACCGATCCGTCCCATGCCGAGCCCTGCCGCCGCCCTGCCCGAAGCGCCCGTTCCCCGTCCGGGGGTGATGGAGATCAGCGCCTACGTTCCAGGGCGCGATCACGTCGACGGCGTCGCCAAGGTCTACAAGCTCTCATCCAACGAGAGCCCGCTCGGCCCGAGCCCGAAAGCGGTCGAGGCGTTTGCGTCAGCCTCGAGCCAGCTCGCGATCTATCCGGACGGCGGCGCGACGGCGCTGCGCGAGGCCATCGGCGCCCGCTACGGGATCGACCCGGCCCGGATCGTCTGCGGGACCGGCTCGGACGAGCTCCTCGCGCTGCTGACGAGCGCCTTCGTGGGACCTGGCGACGAGGGCCTCTACAGCCAGCATGGATTCCTGGTTTACCGGATCAACATCCTGGGCGCCGGCGGAACGCCGGTCGTGGCGGACGAGACGGACCTCACCGCCTCCGTCGACGCGCTGCTCGCGAAGGTCACGGACCGGACCCGGATCGTGTTCCTGGCCAATCCGAACAATCCGACTGGGACCTATCTGCCCTTCGACGAGGTGCGGCGGCTGCATGCCGCCCTTCCCTCGCGCGTGATCCTGGTGCTCGACGCCGCTTATGCGGAATACGTCCGGGCGAACGATTACGGGTCCGGGCTCGAGCTCGCCCTGACGGCGCCGAACGTCGTCATGACCCGGACCTTCTCGAAGATCCACGGGCTTGCGGCGCTGCGGCTCGGCTGGCTCGTGGGGCCGGCCGCGATCGTGGACGCCCTCAACCGGATCCGCGGGCCCTTCAACGTGAACGCCCCCGCCATCGCGGCCGGTGCCGCCGCGATCGGCGACGATGCTCATGTCGCGGCCGCCATCGCCCACAACGATGCCTGGCTGCCGCGGCTGACCGAGGCTCTCACGGCGATCGGCCTCGCCGTCACCCCGAGCGTCGGCAACTTCCTCCTCATTCACTTCCCCGACCATCCTGGCCGGACGGCGCGCGAGGCCGATGCCTTCCTGAGCCGCCGGGGGCTCGTCCTGCGGGCGGTCGGAGCCTACGGGCTGCCGAACGCGCTACGGCTCACGATCGGGACGGCGGAGGCGAACGAGCTGGTGATCGAGGCTCTCACCGCGTTCATGGGTCGCCTCGAACACCGTGGCTAACGCCTCCGCGGGGGCGCCGCTGCCCCGGCTGCCGGCGCCGATCGTCGGACGCCTGGCGCTCGTCGGGATGGGGCTCATCGGCTCGTCCATCGCGCGCGCCGCCGCGGCGACGGGCCTTGCCGGGGAGATTGTCGCGATCGATCGCGACCTCGACGTGCTCGACCGCTGCGCGAAGCTGGGGCTCGGCGACCTCCGGACGGCGGACGCGGCCGAGGGTGTGCGCGAGGCCGACCTCGTCGTGCTCTGCGTGCCGGTCGGGATCATCGGCGCGGTCGCAGGCGTCGTCGGTCCCGCCCTGAAGCCGGGCGCGATCCTGTCGGACGCGGGCTCGGTCAAGCGCTCCGTGATCGCGCAGGCACAGCCTCACCTGCCGGCCGGAGTTCACCTGGTTCCCGCCCATCCGGTCGCCGGGACCGAGCATTCGGGTCCGGATGCGGGCTTCGCGACCCTGTTCCGCAACCGCTTCACCATCCTGACCCCGCCCGAGGGCACGAGCCCCGAGGCGGTCGACACCGTGGCCGCGGTCTGGCGCGCGATGGGTGCCAAGGTCGAGGTGATGAGCGCCGAGCATCACGACCGCGTGCTCGCCATCACGAGCCACGTCCCGCACCTCATCGCCTACAACATCGTGGGCACCGCGGCGGACCTCGAGACGGTAACGGAGGGCGAGGTCATCAAGTTCTCGGCCGGCGGCTTCCGGGACTTCACGCGGATCGCGGCCTCGGACCCCACCATGTGGCGCGACATCTTCCTGCACAACCGCGAGGCCGTGCTCGAGATGCTGGGACGGCTGAACGAGGACATCGCGATCCTGGCCCGCGCGATCCGCTGGGGCGACGGAGAGGCGCTCTTCGATCTCTTCACCCGCACCCGCGCGATCCGGCGGGGCATCATCTCGGAGGGTCAGGAAACGGCCGAGCCGGATTTCGGCCGGCACCGCGCCGACGCTCAGTAGAGCGGCGTCAGCCGGAAGTTCGGGATCGGCAGGGGCCCGAAGAAGGCACGCCCGTCCTGCAGGCGGATCGTCGGCAGAGGACGTGGCGCCGGGGCGCCTGGAACGCCTGCCGGCTTCTGATCGATCGCCGGAGGGGGGCTGCCGAGAAGCGAGCCGAGAAGGCGTCCGCCGAGGACGGAGCGATCGCCCGCGATCCGGCCGACCAGCCCTTCCAGACCTGCCGTCGCCACGTCTACCTGCCCGTCGATCCGATGCTGGTCGTCGAGGCCGAGCTGCCCCTTGACCTCGACACGGCGCGGACCCTTCACGAGCGATAGACGGGTGAGGTCAAGGCGCCCGCCCGCGAGCCGCCAGCGCTCGAGCTCGGCCGGGACGGCGCGGGCCGGAAACTCCGCCGCACGGGAGATCGCGGCGACGAGCTCGAGATCGGCAGGCTCGGTGCCGCCGACCAGCGCGTCGAGCCCCGGCACGACCGTCCCGGCCGCGCTGACCGCCCCGTCGAAGCTCCCGTCGGCGCGCGGATCCGGGCGCAGGTGCAACTCGAGCTTCCGGCCGGTGAGCTCGACGGGCTCGCCGTTCGAGGGCGTCACCTGGATGCGCGGACCGTCCGCCACGACCGCGACGCGGGCGACACGGCCCCGCTCGCTGACGATGCTCGATTGCAGGAGGCTCCAGCTCGCCTGGGCCGTGGTGCCGCCCGCCTCGACCCGGAGCGGGCCGGCGGCCTCCGCTATCACGTGGTTCGGCGCATAGACCTGCGCGACAACGAGAAGGCGTCCGGTGGACGCCGTCACGTCCGGGCGGTCCAGCGTGACGCCGCTGCAGGTCAGCTCGATGCGGAACGGGTAGCCGCCGACACGGCGATCCACGCAGGTCCAGCGCCGGCCCTGCGCCGCTTCGGCCGCGAGCCACTGGTCGAGCCCGTGCTCGACGCGGCCGCGGATGACGAACCAGGCGATCGACCAACCGACGGCCAGCAGCGCGAGCAGGGCGTAGGGAGCATAGAGCCGGAAACGGGTCGCCTTCTTCCGTACGGGCATCTCGGCCGACACGAACCTCTCCGTTGAACCTCGCCCCCACCCCTGCTAGCCCCCGGGCGGGAGGAAGGCGAGGGTCATGGCGGACGCAGGCCCGTCGGCGCGGAACGATCTCTGGGTGTTCGGCTACGGCTCGCTGATGTGGCGGCCGGGCTTCGACTTCGTCGGGAGATACCGGGCGACGCTCACGGGATATCACCGCTCGCTCTGCGTCTTCTCGCACGTGCATCGCGGGACGCCGGAGGTGCCGGGCCTCGTCCTCGGCCTCGACCGCGGCGGTCGCTGCCGCGGGGTCGCGTTCCGGGTCGCCGAGACGGAGGCGGACGCGACCCTCGCCTATTTGCGGGCGCGCGAGCAGGTGACGGCGGTCTACCTCGAGCGGCGCGCCCGGGTTCGGCTCGAGACGGGCGAGACCGTGACGGCCGTGACCTACGTAGCCGACCGTACGCACCCGCAATATGCCGGGCGGCTCAGCCCCGACGACCTGCTCCGCATCGTCAAGCAGGGGCGCGGCATCTCCGGCGCGAATCCTGATTACGTCCAGGCGACGCACCATCAGCTCGCGGAGATCGGCGTGAGCGACCCGATCCTCGCCGGGATCGCCGCCCGGCTCGCCGAGGATGCCGCCGATCAGCCGCCCGAGCCGACGAGGTCCTCCAAGACAGCGCGCCGCTCCGCGTCCGTCTCGGCCAGCCGGTGAACGTGGATTTCGGTCGCGCCGCGCGCCCGGACGGCCGCGAGCCAGCCCTGCCGGGCGCGCCGCGCCGAGCCGCAGGCCGGCGCCGCGACATCCACCACGGCCGCTGAGCCGTCCTGGCGCCGCTCGACCGCGATGAGCACGGCGTCCGCCTCATCCGCCGGATCGACCTCGGCGGCCGATTGCACGCCGACGACGTAGCGGCGCCCGGAGCGTCCCCGCCACGAGCTGAGCGTGTCGGAGCCGCGCAGCCCCGCCGTCGCACGCAGGCGCTCTTCGCGGATGCTCGCCCGTGTTGTGCGCTCGCCCCGCATGTCCCGCACCGCGCTCGACCAGGAAAGGATACGTCTGTTCCTCATTTGTT
>JAFAPJ010000190.1 GCA_019247255.1 Methylobacteriaceae bacterium
ACGAGAAGGTAGCTCTCGCCGTAGGAGGCGTTGGCCGAGTTGAAGCGCGCCATCATGACGACCGCCGCAGCAGCCGCGAGGAGGCTCGAAAGCAGATAGACCTTGATGAGCACGCGCCGGGTGTCGATCCCGGAGAAGCGCGTCGCCTTCTCGTTCGAGCCGGTCATGGTGATGGCCGCGCCGAGCGGCGTGCGGCCGAGCAGGATGGCGAGCGGCAGGGCAAGCGCCCCGAACACGAGGAGCGCCACCGGTACGCCGAGGACGGCGCCGTTGCCGATGAACACGATCGGCTCGGGGAAGCCGGAGATGACGTTGCCCCGCGTCGCCCCGACGGAGAGCCCCTTCACGAACGTCATGGTGCCGAGCGTCGCGAGGATCGGCGAGACGCGCAGATAGGCGATGAGGACACCGTTCAGGAGCCCGATGAGGCCCGCGACGGCGAAGCCGGCGGCGAGCGCCGCGACCTGCCATCCGACCCAGGCGGCACCCTCGCTCCCCGGCACGAAGCGGGTGAGCAGGAAGGCCATCGTGAGCGCGCACAGGTTCGCGGTCGCGATCACCGACAGGTTGATGCCGCCCGACAGGAGCGTGACCATCATGGCGAGCGACAGGATGCCGAGCTCCGGCAGCTGGAACGCCATCGCCTGGAGCGCGCCGACGGAGAACAGCCGGTCGCCGACAAAGGGCGCGAAGCCGACGAGCAGGAGCGCGATCAGGGCGAGGAGGCGCAGGTTCGTGCCGTCGTCAGCGAAGGCCATGAGCCGGATCCAGAGGCCTGGAGCCGGCGTCTCGGCGCGCGCAGCGCCCTCCGTCGGGGCGAGAGGGCCGCTCACGCCGAGACCCTCCCGGCGCGCCGCCGGAGCGTGAGCGCCGTCGAGCTCACGGACAGGAGGATGACGAGCCCGACGCAGAGCTGCGACCAGTAGGACGAGACCCCGACGATGACGAGCCCGCTCTGGATCGCGGCGAGGAGCACGAGGCCGAGCACGGTGCCCAGCACGCTGCCGACCCCTCCGGTGAGGCTCGCCCCGCCGAGCACCACTGCGGCGAGCACGTCGAGCTCGCGCCCGACGAGAACGGTCGGGGCGACGCTCTGGGCGAGCTGCGCCTGGGCGAGCGAGGCGAGCCCGGCCATGAGGCCCATATAGCCGTAGACGAAGAAGGTGAGCCGCCGCGTGCTGAAGCCGAGCCGCCGGGCCGCGTCGCGGTTGCCCCCGAGCGCGTAGATCTGACGCCCGATCGTCGTCCGGTTGAGCAGGAGCCAGGTCAGCGCGAAGGCCGCGACGAGCAGCAGGATCTGCAGGTTCAGCCCGTAGGAGACGCCCTCGGCATCAACCGTCTCGAACCAGAAGATGCCCGCCGAGAACCAGTCCGGCAGGGCGTAGATGTACTGCCCGCCCGTCACGAAGACGAGGAGCCCGTAGAAGATGTTCAGCGTCGCGATGGTGACGATGATGCTGGAGACGCGCAGCGTGTCGACGAGCCAGGCGTTGACGAGGCCGCAGGCGACCCCCGCCGCGACCGCGAGCGCGAAGGTCGTGGTCCAGCCGAGCCCGTAGGCGTTGGCGAGGGAGAGCGCGAGGTACTGGGCGACCGAGGCGGTCGCCGTGAACGAGATGTCGATCCCGCCCGCAACCAGGACAACGAGGAGGCCGGCCGCCAGAATGCCCAGGAAGGCGTAGGAGGTGAGGAGGTCGAAGAGGTTCTGGACCGTCAGGAAGCCCGTGGTCGCGACCGACAACCCCGCCACGACCGCGAGCGTGACGGCGAGGAGCCGCCCCTCGTGGCTTCCGGCGAAGCGGGCGAGCGCGCTCGTCCCGAAGCGCTCACGCATTGACCGCCACCCGCAGCGCGGCCTCGGAGGTGTCGCGCGGCCGAAACGCGCCCGTGAGCCGCCCGGCCCGCATCACCAGCACGCGGTGGCAATGGTAGAGCACCTCGGGGATCTCGTCGGAGATCATGATGATGGCGACGCCCTCGGCCGCGAGCCGCTTCACGATCTCGTAGATGCCGTCCTTGGCGCTGATGTCGACGCCGACCGTCGGGCTGTCGAGGATGAGGATGCGCGGGCGCGTCGCCATCCACTTGGCGAGGACGACCCGTTGCTGATTCCCCCCGGATAGAGTTCGCACGGGGTTTGCGGGGTTCGAGACCTTGATGCCGAGGTCCCGGATCCATCCCGTCACGGCCGCCTCGCGATCGGCGCGCCGGATCAGCCCGAGCGGGCCGGCCAGCCGGTCGAGGATCGTCACGACGAGGTTCGCGGCGATCGGCTGCTCCAGGACGAGGCCGAGGGTCAGCCGGTCCTCGGACACGTAGGCGATCCCGGCCTCGATCGCGGCGCGGTTCGAGCGCAGGGTGACCTCGCGGCCCTTCACCCGGATGGTCCCCGCATCCGGCGGGTTCATGCCGAAGAGCGACAGGGCGAGCTCCGTCCGGCCCGAGCCGAGGAGGCCCGTGATGCCGAGGATCTCCCCCCGCCGCAGGGTGAAGCTGACCTCCTCGTAATCGCCCGTGCGGGTGAGGCCCTCGACGGCGAGCGCCACCGGCTGCTCCGAGACGTCGACGTCCTTCAGGTCGTAGCGGAACTCCTTGCCGGTCATCAGGAGGGCGAGGCGATGGTCGTCCATCTCGGCCGCCTCGTAGGTGCCGACCTTGCGCCCGTCGCGCAAAACCGTGACGCGCTCGGCGACCTCCATCACCTCGTCGAGCCGGTGGCTCACGAAGACGACGCAGATGTCGCGCCGTTTCAATTCGCGCACGAGGTCGAGAAGCGCGTCGACCTCGTGTCGGGTGAGCGAGGCCGTGGGCTCGTCCATGATGACGAGCCGCGCCTCGGCGGCCATCGCGCGGCAGATCGCGACGAGCTGGCGGTCCGCGATGGAGAGCGTCTCGACCTTGACGTCGGGATCGAGCGCGACGCCGATGCGGGCCATCGCGGCCTCGGCCGCCGTGCGGATCGCGCGCCAATCGACGCTCCGGGGCCGGCCGAGATGGAGGCCGATCGCGATGTTCTCGGCGACACTGAGGTTCGGAAAGAGCGACAGGTCCTGGTAGATCACCTGGACGCCGAGCCGCGTGCTCTCGGCCGGCGTCAGCCGGGTGCGCTCCTCGCCGGCGAGGACGATCCGGCCGCCGGGCTCCGGCGGCTGCACGCCCGCGATGATCTTGATGAGCGTCGACTTGCCCGAGCCGTTCTCGCCGACGAGGCAATGCACCTCGCCCGCCTCGAGCGCGAGGTCGACGTCGCAGAGCGCGCGCACGCCGCCGAAGCGCTTGGAGATCCGTTGCAACTCGAGAAAGGCAGCCAAGCCCGACGCTCCCGGCAGGGGTGGGGCACGGCGGCGCGGAACGAGCGCCGCCGCGTCGTCCTGCTCGCGTCAGAGGCCCTGGGAGATCAGCCCGTCGACGGTGTCCTTGTTGATCTGCATGATCTTGTCCACCTTGATCTGGCGGCCGCCGACATCCACCGCGGCCCGGCCGAGACCGGGGATGTCCACCCCGTCCTTGATCTCCTTGCCGTCGAGCACGAGCTTCGCGACCGCCACCATGGCGTAGCCCGCCTCCGTCGGGTTCCAGAGGAAGCCCTCGCGGATCGTGCCGTCCATGATGAGGGGCTTCGCCTGGGAGGGCAGGACCGTGCCGACGACCGCGATCTTGCGGGCGAGGCGCTTCTCGCGCACCGCGTTGCCGGCGCCGATCGGGCCGTTCGAGCCGAAGCCGAGGATCCCCTTCAGGTTCGGATGCGCCTTGATGACGTCGAGCGTGGTCCGGTAGCTCGTGTCGATCTCGTCGGCGCCGGGGAAGCGGTCGGCCGCGAGCTTCATCTTCGGATAGTGCTGCTTCTGATAGGCGATCGCGGCGTCGGCCCACTTGTTGTGGAGCGGCGTCGTCAAGGTGCCGACATAGGCGACGTACTCGCCCTCTTCGTTCATATCCCTGGCGAGGCGCTGCATCTGGACCTCGCCGAACTTCACGGAATCGATCAGCTCCACGTTCCAGGTCCGGCCTTCCTGCTCCGGCCCCTCATGGGTGATGACCGGGATGCCGGCGGCCTGCGCGCGCTTCAGCACGGGCTCGCAGACCTTCACGTCGAGCGGTACGAGGCCGATCACCGAAACCTTCTTGGCGATGAGGTCCTCGAGGAGCTTCACCTGCTGGGCCGGGTCGACGTTGGCGGGCCCGACCATGGACGCGTTCACGCCGAAATCGCCGCCGCCCTTCTTGATCCCCTTCTCGACCGCGTTGAACCAGGGGATGCCGGCGATCTTGACGACCGTCACCATCTCCTTCGCGGCCTGCGCACCCGCGAAGCGGGGCAGCCCGAAGACGCCCGCCGCGACGCCGGCGCCCAAGCCGGCGATCAGTTCACGCCTGTTCATCCTCGTCCTCCCTCAAGGCACAACGGTTCTGGTTTTTCGGCTGTCCGCATTCCGCAGCACGCAGCTTGGCGGCCGGAGCGAACAGCACGTCAGGAATTCGAAACGCGTCGGACCGCGCGACCTCCTCTCTGGCCAAGGCGCGCTGGCCCGCCTCGCGACCGGGTCTCCGGCTCGCCCGGTCGCGCCGGCGTCACGCTGCGCGTCGCCTGCGACCTTACCGCCCGCAAGTGCATTGTCAAAGATACATTTGTAATCCGGCCCGCATCGACGGACGGACGGAGCCTGTTCAACGAAGGCGACACCGCCATGACGGCGGCCTCTCCACGATGGTGTCTCTTGATCCGATCGCCGACCTGCGCGGACGCCGATCGGAGGAACGGCTTCGGAGGCAGCGCTCCCGGCCATGTCGCGTGCTAGACTGACGAGGCATGTCGGCAGCCGAGGGCGGCCCGTCTCGTGGGCTGGTCGCTGACCGCCGCGAGGAGCGTCCGCACCGCGATCTCGCAGGAGAGCCAGAGATGAGCACCATCCACTCGGTCGCCGTGATCGGGGCCGGAATGGCGGGTGCGATCGCGGCTCGTCACCTCGCCGGGGCGGGAGTGAACGTGCTCGTCCTGGACAAGGGGCGGACCGTCGGCGGTCGAATGAGCACGCGTCGCCTCAGCGGAGACCTCAGCTTCGACCACGGAGCCCAGTACTTCACCGCGCGCGATCCGCGCTTCGTGGCTGCGGTCGCGGCCTGGGTCGCGGACGGGGTCGCGGAACCCTGGCCCGCGGAACCTGGCTGGTTCGTCGGCACGCCGACGATGAGGGCGCCCGCTGAGGCCCTGACGCGAGACCTGGACGTGCTGACCCGTTGCACCGTCACGCAGGTCCACCGCGACAGCGAGGGATGGCGCTTGACGGTCGCTGGCGGGGAGCCTGTCGCGGGCGGCCGCCGTTTCGACGCGCTCCTCGTCACCGCACCCGCGCCGCAAGCCGCGCTGCTCCTCGCGACCGCGGGCGTCAGCCTGCCCGAGCTCGATCGCGTCCGTTACGCGCCGTGCTGGGCCTTGATGCTCGCCCATGACGGTCCGTCGCCTCTCGCGCAAACGTTTTGGCGCGGCTCCGATCCCGCAGCTCCCGTGGCCTGGTTGGCGCAGAACAACACCAAGCCGGGACGACCGGCCCGGCCGGTCGCTCTCGTCGCGCACGCGTCGCCCGATTGGTCGCGACGACACCTGGAGGATGAGGCGCCTCACGTCGAGGCGCTCTTGCGGGCCGAGGTCGCCGGGCATGTCGGGGGCGCCCTGCAAGCGACCGCTGCTGTCGCCCATCGCTGGCGCTACGCTCTGGTCGAGACCGCCATCGGCGAACCGTGCCTGTGGCGGCCCGAGATCGGGCTCGGCTTCGCGGGTGACGGCTGCCTCGGCGGTCGCGTCGAGGCCGCCTATCTCAGCGGTCTGGCGCTGGCCGAACGGGTCCTGTCCGATGCGTGACGCTCGACAACCCGGGCCCCGAACGATGCCGGGGACGGAAACCCTACCGCCTGCCGAACGCCGGCGCGTCTTCCTCGTGGGCGCCACCGGCACGATCGGACGTGCGACCGCGCGGGCGCTCGCGGAGCGCGGCCACGCGCTCGTCTGCTTCGGCCGGTCCCGGCCGGGTCCGCCGCCCCCCGGCGAGGGGGAGCGCGACCGGGCGATCGCCGGCGTCGAGTTCCGGTTCGGCGACGTGGCCGACCCCGCCTCGGTCGCCCGCGACGGATTGCGGGGCGAACGCTTCGACACCCTGGTCTCCTGCCTTGCGTCCCGGACCGGAGCGCCGCGCGACTCCTGGGCGATCGATCACGACGCGCATCTCGCGGTGCTCGCCGCCGCCGCCGAAGCCGGCGTCGCCCATGTCGTGCTGCTCTCGGCGATCTGCGTTCAGAAGCCGCTGCTCGCCTTCCAGCACGCGAAGCTCGCCTTCGAGCGCGCCCTGATGGGGTCTGGCCTGGACTACACGATCGTGCGGCCGACGGCCTACTTCAAGTCGCTCTCCGGGCAGGTCGAGCGGGTCCGGCGCGGCAAGCCGTGGCTTGTGTTCGGGGACGGTGCGCTCACCGCCTGCAAGCCGATCAGCGACGACGACCTCGCCCGCTACCTCGTCGAGTGCGTCGAGCGGGAGGATCGGCGCAACCGCGTGCTCCCGATCGGCGGCCCCGGCGAGGCGATCACGCCGCGGCAGCAGGGGGAGGCGGTGTTCGCGCTGCTCGGCCGGCCCGCGCGCTTCCGGCACGTGCCCGTGGTCCTGCTCGACGCGATCATCGGCTCGCTCGACGCGCTCGGCCGCTTGCGTCCTGCGCTCAGGAACAAGGCCGAGCTCGCCCGCATCGGTCGCTACTACGCCACCGAGTCCATGCTCGTCCTGGACCCCGCGTCGGGCCGCTACGAGGCGGGCGCGACGCCGAGCACCGGCTCGGAGACGCTGTTCGACTACTATGCGCGGATCATCCGAGGCGAGGCCCGCGCCGAACGCGGCGATCACGCCGTCTTCTGAGATCGACGCCCGGCCTGCCGGGACGGTCCGAAAGCCCGCCCGAGAAGGCTCCCTCGTCGCCGGCCCGGTCAGCCG
>JAFAPJ010000191.1 GCA_019247255.1 Methylobacteriaceae bacterium
GCGGGGCGACCTCGGCCTCGCGGCGGCCTACATCGTGGGCTCGGTGGTCCTTTCCATCGTCGCGCTCGTCGCCGCCCTGCATCTCGTTCGCGCGGCCGTCTAGCCCTACGCGGGCGCGAGCTCGCGGCGCAGCTCGTCGAGATCGCCCTCGCCGAGCGATTCCTTCTCCAGCAGCCTGTGCGACCACCGCTCGAGGAGCGCGCGGTGGCGCTCGAGGATCGCACGGGTCTTCTGATAGACGGAATCCACGATCTGCCGGACCGCGACATCGATCTCGCGCGCGGTTTCCTCGCTGTACTCCCGGTGGCCGGTGGGGAGGGGGCCGCCGAGAAACGGCGCGCGTTCCTCCTCGTAGGCGACGTGTCCAAGTGACTTGACCATGCCGTAGCGCATCACCATGCTGCGCGCGATCTCCGTCACCTTGGCGAGGTCGTTCGCCGCCCCGGTCGAGAGGTGCGAGAAGACCACTTCCTCGGCCGCCCGGCCGCCGAGGAGGACGGCCATCTTGTTCTCGAGCTCGTCGCGCGTCATGACGAAGCGGTCCTCGGTCGGGCGCTGCAGGGTGTAGCCGAGCGCCGCCACGCCGCGGGGGATGATCGAGATCTTGTGCACCGGATCCGTCCCCGGCAGCGCCATGGCGACCATCGCGTGGCCCATCTCGTGGTGCGCGACGACCTTGCGCTCGGTGGCGTTCAGGACGCGATTCTTCTTCTCCAGTCCCGCGACCAGCCGCTCGATCGCCTGCGAGAAGTCGTCCAGTGAAACCGCTTCGGCGCCGCGGCGCGTAGCGACGAGCGCCGCCTCGTTGACGAGGTTGGCGAGATCCGCGCCGGTAAAGCCCGGCGTCATCGCCGCGATCTTCTCGAGATCGACGTCGGCTTCGAGCTTGATCTTCTTCGCGTGCACCGAGAGGATCTGCTGGCGCCCGGGCTTGTCGGGACGATCGACCACGACCACGCGGTCGAACCGTCCCGCGCGCAGGAGCGCGGGATCGAGAATCTCCGGGCGGTTCGTCGCCCCGAGCAGCACGAGCCCGGTGCTCGAGTCGAATCCGTCGAGCTCGACGAGGAGCTGGTTGAGCGTCTGCTCCTTCTCGTCGTGGCCGCCGCCGCCGTATGCTCCGCGCGCGCGGCCGAGCGCGTCGAGCTCGTCGATGAAGATGATGGCCGGCGCTTTCGACGCGGCCTGCTGGAACAGGTCGCGCACGCGCGCCGCGCCCACGCCGACGAACATCTCGACGAATTCGGAGCCCGAGATGGAAAAGAAGGGAACGCCTGCTTCCCCGGCGACGGCGCGGGCGAGCATCGTCTTGCCCGTGCCCGGTGGGCCGACGAGCAGCACGCCCTTGGGGATCCGGGCGCCGATGTCCTTGAACCGGGCCGGCTTCTTGAGGAAGTCGACGACCTCGCTGATCTCCTGTTTGACGCCGTTGTACCCGGCCACGTCCTCGAACGTGGTCGAGGGGCGGTCGCTGCTGAACGTCTTGGCCTTGGACCGGCCGATCGACATGATCCCCGACATCTGCCCACGGGTCTGGCGCCCGATGAAGTAGATGAAGGCGGCGCCGATGCCGATGATGAAGATGTAGGGGAGCAGGTCGCTCAGCAGGTTCGAGCTGGGCGTCGGGAAGCTGACCTCCACGCCGTTGGACCGCATTTCGGAGACGTCGTTGGGCAGCGAGGGGGTCGGGCCCTGGGCCTGGTAGCTGGTGCCGTCCTTGAGGTTCCCGGTGATCTCGCCGGTGGAGTTGGAGATCTTGGCCGTGGAGACCTGCTTGGCCGCCACGTCCTTCATGAACTGGGTGTAGGTGATCGTCTTGGCGTTGGTGGTCTTGATCGTCCCGACGGCCAGGAGGATGGCCACGATGCCGATGGCGAGGACCCCCCACAGCCAGCGCCAGCTCTGCCCGCTGCTCGGCGTCCCCGGTTGACCGGACCCGCCGCCCTCGCCACTCTGGCCGTTCTGGGGCGCGTTCGGGCGGTTCGCCGACTTGTCCGCGCGCTGGGGGCTCACCCTGTCCAT
>JAFAPJ010000332.1 GCA_019247255.1 Methylobacteriaceae bacterium
CTCCGGCAAGACGACGCTCGGGCTCGCGCTCCTGCGCCTCACGGCCTCCGAGGGCCCGATCA
Organism: Methylobacteriaceae bacterium; assembly: GCA_019247255.1. Lineage (GTDB taxonomy): Bacteria > Pseudomonadota > Alphaproteobacteria > Rhizobiales > Beijerinckiaceae > Enterovirga. The sequence continues at coordinate 63 of JAFAPJ010000332.1, forward strand.
CGGTGCTCGGCCGCAGGCTCGACGGGCTGCCCGCGAGGGCGGTCCGGCCGCACCGGCGCGCGATGCAGATCGTCTTCCAGGACCCCTATGGGTCGCTGTCGCCCCGGATGTCGGTCGCCGAGATCGTCGCCGAGGGGCTCAGCATCCAGGAGCCCGGCCTCCGACGCAACGAGCTGCGCGACCGGGTCGCGCGCGCGCTCCACGATGTCGGGCTCGACCCGGCCGTGATGGATCGGTTCCCGCACGAGTTCTCGGGCGGCCAGCGCCAGCGGATCGCCATCGCCCGCGCCATGGCGCTCGAGCCGCGCTTCGTGATCCTGGACGAGCCGACCTCGGCGCTCGACCAATCGGTGCAGGCGCAGATCGTCGATCTGCTCAGGCGCCTGCAGCAGGAACGGCGGCTCGGCTACGTCTTCATCAGCCACGATCTCCGCGTCGTGCGGGCGCTCGCGAACCACGTTCTCGTCATGCGGGAGGGTCGCGTCGTCGAGGAAGGTCCGGCCGGGGAGATCTTCGCGGCGCCGCGCGATCCCTACACGCGGGCGCTCTTCGCGGCGGCCTTCGACCGCGCGGCCGGACCAGCCCCCGCACCATGAGCCGCGCGCTCGTTCTCGTGCTCGATTCGGTCGGGATCGGCGGCGCGCCCGATGCCGCCGCCTTCGGCGATGCCGGCGCGGACACGCTCGGTCATGTCGCGGAGGCCTGCGCGGCGGGGCGCGGCGACCGTGCCGGTCTACGCGCGGGTCCGCTCCGGCTCTCGGGCCTCGCCCGGCTCGGCCTCGGCGAGGCCTGCCGGCTCGCGACGGGCCGCGTTCCGCCCGGCCTGGCGGCGGCCGGACCCGCCGCGGGCGCCTGGGGCGTCGGCCAGGAGGTCTCGCGCGGCAAGGACACGATCTCGGGTCATTGGGAAATCGCCGGCACGCCGGTCCCCTTTGCCTGGGGATATTTCCCGGCGACCGAACCGGCCTTCCCGCCGGCGCTCGTCGCGGCGCTCTGCCGGAAGGCTGAGCTCCCCGGCATCCTGGGCGATCGCCACGCCTCGGGCGTCGCGATCATCGACGAGCTCGGCGCGGAGCATCTGCGGACAGGGCGGCCGATCTGCTACACGTCGCAGGACAGCGTCTTCCAGATCGCGGCGCACGAGGAGGCGTTCGGCCTCGACCGCCTGTATGCCGTCTGCGCCGTCGCCCGCCGACTCTGCGACCCGCTCCGGATCGGGCGCGTGATCGCCCGCCCCTTCCTGGGCTCGGCCGAGACCGGCTTCGAGCGGACCGCGCACCGGCGGGATTTCGCGGTGCCGCCGCCGGACGGGACCTTGCTCGACGCGCTCGCCCGGGCGAGCCGCGAGGTGGTCACGGTCGGCAAGGTCGGCGACATTTTCGCCCATCGCGCGACGGGCCGTGAGATCAAGGCGGCCGGCAACGACGCCTGCCTGTCGGCGGCGCTCGCGGCCTTCGGGACCGCGGCGGACGGCAGCCTGATCTTCGCGAACCTCGTCGATTTCGACACGGAGTTCGGCCATCGCCGGGACGTCCCGGGCTACGCGGCCGCGCTCGAGGCCTTCGACGCCCGCCTCGGCGAGGTCGAGCGGGCGCTCGGACCCGGCGACCTGTGCGTGATCACGGCCGACCACGGCAACGACCCGACCCATCGCGGCACGGATCACACCCGCGAGCGGATCCCGATCCTGGCGTTCGGGCCGGAGCTCCGGCCGGGCTCAATCGGCCTGCGCACGAGCTTCGCCGACATCGGGGCGACGCTCGCCGCCCATCTCGGGGTCGGGCCGGTCGCGGCCGGCCGCTCCTGGCTCCCGAGCGCCTAGATCGGGCCGCCGCGCATCGCCCGCGGCGCACGCGCCGTGCGCCCCGCCGCCTCGCGCATGAGAACGGCCTTCGCGCCCGGCATGGCGTGGACGAGCGCGAGCCCGACGTCGCGCAGCGCCCGGACCGGGAGGACGTCGTTGGAGAACAGTCGGTTCATCGCGTCCGTGAGACCCGCCAGCGCGACGGCATCGAAGCGTCGGTCGCGCCCGTAGGCCGCGAGCGCTTCGGGCGTGCCTGGTTCGAGCCCGAGCCGGACAGGCTCGCTCACCCGC
>JAFAPJ010000347.1 GCA_019247255.1 Methylobacteriaceae bacterium
TTTGCGCGCGCACCCATGGTCGAAAAGCCTGCCAGCCTCGATCGGCTCGCAGGCATCGTGAGCGGGCTCGGGCTGGGCTTCCCTCGCCATCCCGACGCGAACGTCTGACAGTGCGCCGAGCGCCCGTGAGATGAGCCGGGCTTTACTCGCCGCGCTCTTCGTCGTCACGGTTACGGAGATGGTCGTTCCGCAATCCCCCTATACGGACCCGGCATGCCCCGTTCACGGTCGGGACCGACTGCCTGCACGAGCAAGCCAGACCGGAGATTCCGTACCACGCCGAAACGTCTCCGGCGCAGGGCGGCGGAATAGGCCGGAGTTCCGGACCAAAAGCGTCTCTCGCGAGCTGCCGTGCTCATCGGGTCGAGCTAAGCGTCGGAAAGGTCGAGCGAAACGCGGCCGCGCCGCTCGTGGCCTCGGTGCCTCAGAGCACGCGGAACGTGGCGGAGAGGGAGGGATTCGAACCCCCGATACGGTTGCCCGTATGCCGCATTTCGAGTGCGGTGCATTCAACCACTCTGCCACCTCTCCGGGCCGTGCGAATGGTCGGCACGCGCCGTAACACGGGCGCGGCGCGGGTCACAAGGGGAGCGGCCCCCGTGATCCCTGCGGTCCGGGCGGCGGCGGCCTTCGTGGCCGCCCTGGACAGGCGAGCCAGGCTGGCCGAGGCTGCCGCGATGCCTTGCGCGACCTCCTCATGACGGCGAGCCTGCCGCACCCGTCCGCCTGGCCGGACAGCGCCGAGGCCTTCGACTACGTGGTGGTCGGCGGCGGGACGGCCGGATGCGCGCTCGCGGCGCGGCTGAGCGAGGACGGGCGCCGAAGCGTCATCCTCCTGGAGGCCGGCGGCGACCGCCATTCCCTCGCCGTCTCCGTGCCCGCCGCCTTCGGCCGCACCTGGCACGACCGGCGCTTCAACTGGGCCTTCCGGACCGAACCCGAGGAGACCACCGGCAACCGTGCGATCGCGGTCCCGCGCGGGCGCAGCCTCGGCGGCTCGACCCTCATCAACGGGATGATCTGGGTGCGCGGGCAGCCGCAGGATTTCGACGGCTGGGCGCAGGCGGGGGCGCGTGGTTGGAGCTTCGCGGACGTGCTGCCTTATTTCAGGCGCATCGAGGCCTATTCGGGCGGCGAGACGGAGCTGCGCGGCCGGGACGGGCCGGTCACGGTCGTCGACGTGCCGCTCCGCCACGAGATCCCGGACGCCTTTCTCCGGGCGGCGGAGCAGGCGGGCTACCCGCGCAACCCCGATTACAACGGCCGCGAGCAGGAAGGCTTTTCGTACTATCAGGCGAACCAGCGCCGAGGTCGACGCTGGAGCGCCTTCCACGCCTACCTGAAGCCCGCGCTCGGCCGCTCGAACCTCTGCGTCCGGACGGACGCGCAGGCGGTCGGGATCGAGATCCGGGACGGCCGGGCGGCGGCGGTGCGCTACCTCGCGGGCGGGGTCGAGAATCGGGTCGCGGCCCGCGCCGAGATCGTGCTCGCGGCCGGCGCCATCCAGACGCCGCATCTCCTCGAGCTCTCGGGGATCGGCCGGCCGGAGGTGCTGCAGGCGGCCGGCATCCAGCCCGTGCTCGCCGCTCCCGGGGTCGGGCGCAACTACCAGGACCATTTCGCGACCCGCATGAACTGGCGTGTGACGCGTCCCATCACGCTGAACGAGATGACGCGGGGCCGTCACCTCCTCCGGGCGCTCGCGCAATATGCGCTCAGCGGTTCGGGCGTGCTCGCCTACGGCACCGGGATCGCCGGCGGCTTCGTCCGCACCCGCCCCGGCCTCGAGACGCCCGACATCCAGTACTTCTTCGTCCATGCGAGCTACGCGAACGCGGCCGACCGCGTCCTCGACCGCGCGCCCGGCATGACGATCGGGGTCACGCAGCTCCGTCCCGGCTCCCGCGGCACGATCCACGTCGCTTCGCCGGATCCCCTTGTCCCGCCTGCGATCCGGCCGAACTTCCTGTCCGACCCTGCCGACGGCGAATGCCTGGCGGAAGGCATGCGGATCGCGCGACGCATCATGGCGCAGCCCGCGATGGATCCCTACCGGGCTCACGAGATGAACCCGGGCGAGGGCGTCCAGTCGGATGCCGAGTGGCTCGATTACAGCCGGCGGACCGGGCAAACGATCTACCACCCGGTCGGGACCTGCCGCATGGGCGAGGACCCGGAGGCGGTGGTCGATTCGGCGCTCCGCCTGCGCGAGCTGCGCGGCCTCAGGATCGCGGATGCCTCCGTGATGCCCCGCATCGTCTCGGCCAACACGCAGGCCGCCGTGTTCATGATCGCCGAGAAGGCCGCGGACCTCATCCGGCGCGACCACGCCTGACGGCGCGCGGCCGCCGAGGCCTAGAAGCCGGCCTCGCCGTACTTCCCGTCCTTCCAGACGTAGAGGACGTATTTGGGGTCCCGCACGTCCCCCTTGGCGTCGAAGCTGAGCGGTCCGAGCACCGTGTCGAAGCTCTGGCCGCGAAGGGCGGCCGCGACCTTCTGGGCCTCCAGGCTGCCGGCCTTGGTGGCGGCCTGAGCCCAGGCCTGCACGGCCGCGACCGTGTAGAGCGTGTAGCCCTCCGGATCGAAGCCTCCGGCGCGCATCGCGTCGACGGTCTCCTTGGCGGCCGGGTTCTTGCGCGGGTCGGGACCGAAGGTGAAGAGGAAGCCCTCGATGGCCGGACCGGCGATGCCGGGAAGCTCGTCCGTGGCGTTCGCGTCGCCCGACATGAACTGCGCCTTGAACCCCTGGTCGCGGGATTGGCGCAGCATGAGGCCGACCTCGGTGTGGTAGCCGCCGATATAGACGAGGTCGGCCCCGAGCGACTTCAGGCGCGAGACCACCGCCGTGTAGTCCTTCTCGCCGGGATTGTAGGCGTCGTAGAGCGCTTCCTGGAGCCCGAGCTTGTTGAGCTGGGCCTTCGTGGCGTCCGCCAGGCCTTTGCCATAGGGCGACTTGTCGTGAAGGATCGCCACCTTCTTGCCCGCATAAGTCTTGGCGATCCAGGACCCGGCCGTGACGCCCTGGTAATCGTCGCGCCCGCAGGTGCGGAACACCGTCTTCCAGCCCTTGGCGGCTGCATCCTCCGTGTATTTCGGGTTCGTGGAGGCCGGCGAGATCTGAAGGATGCCGTTCTCCTGGTAGACGTCGGAGGCGGGGATCGACGATCCGGAGCAATAATGGCCGAACACGGCCCTGACGCGCGAGGTCG
>JAFAPJ010000361.1 GCA_019247255.1 Methylobacteriaceae bacterium
TGGCGCGCCTGCGCTTTCCGCTGGGCGAGATGCGCAAGGATGCGATCCGCCGGCTCGCCCGCGAACTCGGCCTCGCGGTCGCCGACAAGCCGGACAGCCAGGACATCTGCTTCGTGCCGAGCGGACGCTACGGCGACGTCGTCGCGAGGCTCCGGCCGGAGGCGGCGCGCCCCGGCGAGGTTGTCGACCTCTCGGGCCGCGTGCTCGGCCGGCACGACGGGATCATGCACTTCACGGTCGGCCAGCGGCGGGGTCTCGGGATCGCCTCGCCCGAGCCGCTCTACGTGGTCCGGCTCGAGCCGGACGCGGCGCGGGTGGTCGTCGGGCCTCGCGAGGCCCTCGCGACGGGCCGCCTCGTGCTTTCGGATCTCAACTGGCTCGGCGACGAGCCGCTCGGGTCCCTGCCCCCGGACGGGCTCGCGGTCGCGGTGCGCGTGCGCTCGACCCGGCCGCCGCGGCCGGCGTTCCTGCGCCCCCGTCCAGACGGCGGGGCCGAGATCGAGCTCGTGGATCCCGAGGAAGGCGTCGCGCCAGGCCAAGCCTGTGCGGTCTATGCCGATGCAGGGCCGCGCGCGCGCCTGCTCGGCGGCGGCACCATCCTGAGGCGCCCTGCCCCGTCCGCGATTTTGCCCCAGGCCGCCTGAGCCTGCCGGAGCTTCCGCCATGTCCTCTCACCATACGACTGCCCAGATGGAGAAAGCCTATGGCCGCTGGGCGCCGGTCTACGACCTCGTCTACGACAAGCTGACGGAGCCGGCCGGTCGCGCCGCGGTCCGGGCCGCCGAGGCCTGCGGCCCGCGGATCCTGGAGGTTGGGGTCGGGACGGGGCTCTCGCTCGGCTATTACGCGTCGCGATCCGAGGTGCACGGCATCGACCTTTCCGACGACATGCTGGCCCGCGCCCGGCAGAAGGTCGCGACCCGCCGCCTCGCGCACGTGAAAAGCCTCGAGGTCATGGACGCGACCCGCCTCGCTTTCCCGAGCGAGAGCTTCGACGCGGTGACGGCCCAGTTCCTCATCACGCTCGTGCCCGAGCCCGAGCGCGCGCTCGACGAGATGGCGCGCGTCCTGCGGCCCGGCGGCGAGATCGTGCTCGTGAACCATTTCGGCCAGGAGAGCGGGCCGCTCGCCGGGGTCGAGCGCGCGGTCGCGCCGCTCTGTGCGCAGATCGGCTGGAGCTCGGATTTCAAGGCCTCGCGCATCGAGGCCTGGGCGCGCGGCCGCGGTCTCGAGCCGCTCGCCCTCGAGCCGGTCTTCCCCGGCGGCTTCTTCAAGATCCTGCGCCTGCGCAAGCCGGCCCAGGCGGCGGCCGCCTGACGTTTCGGAGAGCGTGGGTGAACGAGAACAGGATCAGGGAAGCGGTCGCGTGGCTCGGCAGCCAGGAAGGCGCGATGCTGAGGCTGCTCGAGGATGTCGTGAACGTCGATTCCGGCAGCTATGACAAGGCCGGAGTGGATGCCGTGGGCGAGCGCTTCCGGGCCTTCTTCGCGGAGCAGGGCATCCCGACCGCGAGCCATCCGAACGCGGCGTTCGGCGACGCCATCACGGCCGACGTCGCGGGCCCGGGCGGCGCGAACAAGCCGATCCTCCTTCTCGGCCACCGCGACACCGTGTTTCCGGCGGGCGAGGCCGGCCGCCGCCCGTTCCGCGTCGAAAACGGGCGCGCCTACGGCCCCGGCGTCGCCGACATGAAGGCGGGGCTCGTGATGAACGCGTTCGTGCTCGCGGCCTTCCACCGCTTCGGCGGCGCGCCGGCGCCGCTCGTCGCCCTCATCACCTCGGACGAGGAGATCGGCTCACCTGCCTGCCGCGCCATCATCGAGAGCACGGCGCGCGGCGCCCGCGCGGTCTTCAACTCGGAGCCCGGCCGGCCGTCGGGCAACGTCGTGACCGGCCGCAAGGGCGGCGTGTTCATGGAATGCGAGGTCACCGGCAAGGCCGCGCATTCGGGCGGCGCGTTCCAGGACGGGATCAGCGCGATAACCGAGATGGCGCACAAGATCGTGCGGCTCGCGGCCGTGACCGACCTCGAGGCCGGGGTTACGCTCAATGTCGGGCTCGTCAGCGGCGGCCAGTCGGTCAACACGGTCGCGCCCTGGGCCAAGGCCGGGATCGACCTGCGCTATGTCGAGCCGCCGCAGCGCGCCTCCGCCATGACCCGGATCGAGGAGATCGTGGCGTCCTCGACCGTTCCGGGCACCAGCGCGACACTGACGATCAAGGGCGAGTTCCTGCCGCTGGTGCAGGACGAGGCCTCGCGCCAGCTCTTCGATGGCTATCGCAGCGCCATGGCGGAGCTCGGCGCGACGGTCGAGGGCGAGTTTT
>JAFAPJ010000308.1 GCA_019247255.1 Methylobacteriaceae bacterium
GACAGCCACACCTCGACCCACGGGGCCTTCGGGGCGCTCGCCTTCGGGATCGGGGCGTCCGAGGTCGCGCATGTGCTCTCGACGCAGACGCTCTGGCAGCGCCGGCCGAAGCTCATGCGGGTCACGGTCGAGGGGCGGCTCGCGCCCGGGATCGGCGCGAAGGACATCGCGCTCGCGATCGTGGCGACGCTCGGGGCCGACGGCGCCGCGAAGCACGCCATCGAATATGCGGGCGGCGCGGTGCGGGCGCTCTCCATGGAGGGCCGGCTCACGCTCTGCAATCTCTCGATCGAGAGCGGGGCGCGCTGCGGGATGGTGGCGCCGGACGACACGACGATCGCCTACCTGCGCGGCCTCCCGTTCGGGCCGGCGGACGCCGATTTCGAGGCGGCGGCCGAGGCCTGGCGCGCCCTGCCGACCGATGCCGACGCGACCTTCGACCGCGAGGTCTCGCTCACGGCCGAAGGGATCGCGCCGGTCGTGACCTGGGGCACGAGCCCGGACGACGCGCTGCCCGTCACCGCCACCGTGCCGGATCCCGCCCGGGCCCCGGACGAGGCGCGGGCGGCCCATATCCGGGACGCGCTCGCCTATATGGACCTGAGGCCCGGCCAGAGGCTCGCCGAGGTCGCGGTCGACCGCGTCTTCATCGGCTCCTGCACGAACGGCCGCATCGAGGACCTGCGGGCCGCCGCCGCCGTCCTGGCGGGCCGAAGCGCGCGCGTGCCGGGGCTCGTCTCGCCGGGCTCCGCGCGCGTGAAGCGGCAGGCCGAGGAGGAAGGGCTCGACCGCGTCTTCCGCGAGGCCGGGCTCGAATGGGTCGATGCCGGCTGCTCCATGTGCGTCGGCATGAACGGGGACCGCGTGCCGGCCGGCGAGCGCTGCGCCTCCACCACGAACCGCAACTTCAAGGGCCGGCAGGGGCCCGGCGCCCGGACGCATCTCATGTCGCCCGCGATGGCGGCGGCCGCCGCCGTCACGGGCCATCTCGCGGACGTTCGCCCGCTCCTCGCCGGGCGCGCGGCCTGACGCATGCGGCCCTTCACGCGTCTCGCCGGCATCGCCTGCCCGCTGCCGCTCTCCGGGATCGACACGGACCAGCTCATCCCGGCGCGCTTCATGAGCCGGTCGCGGGCCGAAGGCTACGGCGGCTACCTCCTCCACGACCTGCGCTTCGACGCCGAGGGGTCGCCGCGCCCCGACTTCCCGCTGAACGACCCGGCCCGCGCCGGGGCCGCCATCCTGGTCGCGCGGCGCAATTTCGGAGGCGGGTCCTCGCGCGAAGCCGCCGCCTACGCGCTCGTCGATTACGGGATCCGGGCGGTCGTGGCGCCGAGCTTCGGCGACATCTTCTCGGCGAACGCGGTAAATAACGGCCTCCTCCCGGCCCGGGTGGACGAAGCGGACGGCGAGCGGCTGCTCGCGGCGCTCGCGGCCGGGGCGCGCGAGGCCGCGGTCGACCTCGAGGCTCAGCGGATCCGGGTCGGCGCCGTCGAGGTCGCCTTCGAGGTCGACCCCGTCTGGCGCACGAAGCTCCTCAACGGCTGGGACGACCTCGACCTGACCCGGAGCCACGCGGAGGCGATCGCCGCTTTCGCCCGCCAGGATGCCGTGCGCCGGCCCTGGGCGCTCCCCCGGCGCGCCGGCGCGCCCTGAGCCGCCGCCCGTCCCGCCCCTGCCCGCAACTGCCCGAGCTCGCCCACGATGATCGATCCCGTCACCCTGGCGATCCTGAAAGGACGGCTCGAGAGCATCGCCGACGAGATGGACGCGACGCTCTACCGATCGGCCTTCAACCCGATCATCGCGGAGGCCCGCGACGCCTGCCACGGACTTTACCACCCTGTGACCGGCGACACGCTCGTGCAGGGCACGAAAGGCCTGCCGATCTTCGTGGGCGCCATGTCCTTCGCGGTCCGGGCCGTCATCGAGAAGGTTGCGCGGGAGGGCGGGCTCGCGGACGGCGACACCTTCCTGTTCAACGACCCCTATGACGGCGGCACCCATCTCAACGACATGCGCCTCGTCCGGCCGATCTTCCACGAGGGCCGGCTTGTCTGCTGGCTCGCCTCGGCGGGCCATTGGCTCGACCTCGGCGGCAACGTGCCGGGCGGCTACAACCCGCAGGCGACGGAGAGCTTCCAGGAGGGGGTCCGTATCCCGCCCGTGAAGCTGATCGAGGCGGGACGCTTGCGCCAGGACGTGGTCGATATCCTGGCGGCGAACTCCCGGGTGCCGCTCTCGAACTGGGGCGACCTCAACGGGCAGCTCAACGCCCTCGACCTCGGCGAGCGCCGCCTCCACGCGCTCCTCGACGAGGTCGGCGACACGACGGTGCAAGCCGCCTTCGCGGCCTTCTCGGACCGCGCGGAGGCCCTCATGCGCGCCGCGATCCGGGCGCTGCCGGACGGGACGTACCGGTTCGAGGACGTGCTCGACAAC
>JAFAPJ010000328.1 GCA_019247255.1 Methylobacteriaceae bacterium
AGCCGAGCGCGATCTCGGAGCCGCGGAGGTTCGAGCGCAGACGCTCGGCCGTGAGCTGGACGTTCAGCGCCATCGCGATCCGCCGCAGGAGCGTCGTCTCGATGTCGAACCAGCGCTGGTAGTCGATCGCGAAGGATTCGCTCCAGATGTAGCGCCCGCCCGGCTGCTCCTTGGTGGTGAGGGTCAGCGCGAGCCTCTCGCCCGCCTGCCGCAGCGTCGCCTCGATGGAGTAGCAACGCCCGGGGAGGCTCGCGGAGCTGAAGCCCGGGTCGGCGCCGTCGAGGACGGACCATTCCCGGAACCGCACCAAGCGCGCGATGAGCTCGTGACGCAGCCCGCCAACGAGATGGAGGTAGCGTCCGTCGAGCCCCGCGCCCTCGAAGGCGCAGACCACGAGATAAGGGTGATCGTCGAAGGCCGGATGCCGGTCCGGCGCGGGCGCCGCCGGGGCGATGGGGCCCGCCGGGGCGATGGGGCCCGCCGGCGCCTCGGGGGCCGGCCGCGGCGCGTCGTCCGTCTTGATGCGCACCACGAGGTTCTGCGTCTGGCGCGAAGGCTCCGTCCCGTATTCCTCGTCGAGCAGGTCCCAGAGCCTCTTGTAGAGCCGCAGCGCCCCCGCGACGTCGCCGCGCACGGCCGCGTCCTCCATGAGGTAGCGGCAGGCCTCCTCGTTCGTCGGATCGAGGTTGAGGAGCGCCGTCGCGGCGTCGCGCGCCCGGACCCCCGTCCCGTCTTCGCCGAGAAGCCGCGACAGGCCGCGGCCGAGCTCGTCCCCGACCGTCTGGCGCTGGACGAGGAGCCGGACCCGGAAAGCCGGATCGACGTCTTCGAAACCGGCGAGGAGGACATCGGGCAACCGCCGGCGGTTGAGCAGCCGCTCGTCGATCTGGTCGTCCCGAACTCGGGCGAGCAGCTCGCCCACGTCGCTGACCCAGCCCGGCCCCAGCCCGATCGCGTCCCGTTCGGCCCGAAGAAGATCGTCGCAGCCGCCGGCCGCGAGCGCCTCGCGCAGCCCATGCACCGTCTGGCGCAGCGAGGCGCGCGCCTTCTCCTCGCTTCCCTCGCTCCACAGAAGGCCGCAGAGCCGCTCGCGCGTCGGCGGCGCCTGGCCCGCCATCGTCAGGTAGGCGAGCAGCGCCTGCGCCTTGCGGCTCCGGATCTCGATCAGCCGATCGCCGCAACGAACCGAGAACCCGTCGAGCAGGAGAATGCGGGTCCGGCCCGCGGCGCTCGCCGGGATGCGCCGGCGCGGCCCGACGCTGCGGTCGAGCGCGGGCTCGGAGCGTGACGGCGCTGCCTCCATGTCGTCGAACGGCCTCCCCGAGCCCACGCTAAAGCAGATCGACCTGGGGCAGGAAAGGTTTGCGCTCGCCCCATCGCGCGATTGCGTGATCGAGCCGTTGCGTCCGATGGGTCAGGGGGAGCGGCTGGAGCGCGGGCGCGACCACGCGCACCGCCGGGATGCCGAGCGCCGCCCGGGTGAGATCGACCGCGACGGCCTCGACCCCGTGCCCGGCAAGATGATCCGCAAGCGAGGCCAGCAGATCAGCCTCAGAGGCCGCGGCCAGGGCGGCGTCGGCCGGGCGCGGCAGTCCCACCGGCGCGAGCAAGGGGAGCGCGGCCGCGTCGAGCGCCATCCGGCGCCGGTGCCGCTCCTCGACGGGCGCGAGCGCGGCCGGGCCGCCGCGTGCGAGCTTCAGCTCCACGAGGCGATGGGCGAGCTCCATCTGGCCGAGCTCGAGGAGGGCGGCCCGCACGGCCGCCGTCCGGCTCGGCCGCGCCGCCAGCCCGCAGGCGAGGCCGCGCCCGTCCGAGCCGGTCGAGAGCGCGGCGACGACCGGCACGCCGAGGTCGCTCGTGAGGTCCAGAAAGTTGGTGATCCGGCCGGTCGCGCCGCTCCGCAGCGCCGGCAGCAGCCAACCGACCGCCTCCGCGAGGACCTCGGCTGCGACCGGGCGGGCGGGGACGCCGCCATGCCACCACAGGGCGGCCGCGTCGCGCTCGACGAGCTCGAGGAGCCCGGCGAGGCAGGCCGCCTCGATCGTCGCCCCCGAGCCCATGCCGGTGCTCGCGGGCGCGGGTTCGCCCGGACGGGAGAGCACGAGCTCGACCGGAAGCGCGGTCGCCTCGTCAGAGCCGAGCCGCCGCGCCGCGATCCACTCGCCCGAGCGGCCGGCCGGGCAGGCCGCCATGAGCGCAGCGGTGGTGATCTCGCCGAGACCGGCCGGCGGCTCGCCGCCGCGCCGCTCGATCGCCTCGTCGCCCCAGGCGAGGCGGGACAGGTGCTCGACCGCCTCGCCGATGCAGCCGAGGAAGGCCGCCTCCGGCTCGGCGCCGCGGCCCGAGACGTTCGCGGCGGGATGTAGGCCCGGCGCGAAGCCGTAGCGGACCGGATCCGCCGTTCCGCCCACGAAGGCGAGGCCGGGCGCGTCCGGGCTCGGCAGGGTGAAGATGCGCGTGAGCTCGCCCGCGACGGCGATCGCGGCGGCCCGATAGGAACGCGGGCCGGTGGAGTCCCACAGCTCGTGAGCCCAGTCCTCGAGGCCGAAGGCGGCGAGCACGGGCGCGACCTCGCCGCCCGAGAGTCCCCGTCCGGCGAGGTCGCGGAAAGCCGCGACCGCCTCCTCGAAGCCGAGCGCAGGCGAGGGCGCGGCCACGGCCGACGTCGTGATTTCATGCGCCTCTGCCATCACGTGCTGCGCCCGGCCGCCCTCACGGCGGAATCACGATCGGCTGACGGCGCCTCGTCAGAGTGGTGCCATGCCCGATGCCGAGCGGCGGCGGGCCTCATGCGGGGGTCACCATGATCAGCCATCGCGGCAATCTCGCCCGGGTCGCCTTGCCCATCCTGCCGCCGGACGCGGCCCGTCTCGCGGCGCGGCCGCATCCGCCGGACGGTATGGAGGCCGGGGAGCGCCTGAGCCGCGGCCTGCGCTCGGTCGTGGACCGGCTCGATCATGGCATCATCCTGGTGGAGCCGGACGCAACCGTGCTGTTCGCCAGCGCGACGGCGCGCGAGATGATCGCGTCCGGTCGTGGTCTCGTGCTTTGCGGCGGCAAGCTGCGGGCCACGGCGCCGGCCGCTTCGGCCACGCTGCGCAACGTTATCGCCCGCTGCGCGATCCTCGGACCGGACCGGGACGCGATGCCGGTGCTGCATTGCCGGATCGGCGAGCCCGCGATGCTGATCGTGGCGGCGCCGGCGGAGCCCGAGGAGGATGCCGGGCTCGTCAACCTGTTTCTCAGCGATCCGACCCGGGTCGCGATGCCCACCTGCGAGTACCTGCGCCAG
>JAFAPJ010000331.1 GCA_019247255.1 Methylobacteriaceae bacterium
ACCGCATAGGCCGTGATGCCCATCATGAGCGCCACGATCGCCACGAACTCGGCCATGCCGGGCATGCGCCGGCTGAGCGTGTGGGGCGGGGTCGGCGCGTGCATGGCGGGATCTCGGGGGCGTGGCCGGCGGCGGGCCAGCCCGGACGCAACAGGGTTCGACCTGCCCGGGTTTCCGTCCGGCGACAACCCGGCCCGCCGGCATGGCCGGCCAGCGGGAACGCGCGTCGCCGACCGGCTTTGTGCAACCTGACCGAAGTTTAATGCTCGGGTCAGGACATCGTCACCCGCGAGGCCCCATCTGAGCGCTGACGGGATCGGAGGCCGGCCTCGGCCCGCGAGCGATCCGCCAAGGAGATCGGTTCCATGTCTGACAAGTCCAGCTCGCTCGGCGGCCTGCGCGGCCGCGCGCTCGCCTCGGTCGCCGCCGTCGCGATCCTGGCGGGCGGCGCCGTCGGCTTCAACGCCGTCGAGGGGATCCGCCCGGCCCTCGCCCAGGCGCCGCTCACGCTGCCGCAAGCGACCGCCACCGCGCCCGCCTCCTTCGCGGACGTCGTGGATCGCGTGAAGCCCGCCGTCGTCTCCGTGAAGGTCACCTACTCGCAGGCGGCGGCGAACGACGATGAATCCGCCCGCACCCTCGAGAACGTCCCGCCGCAGCTGCGGGAGTTCTTCCGGCGCTTCGGCGAGGGGAACGGGGAGGGGAACGGCAGGCCGAACCCGCGACGCGGCTCGCGCGGCCAGGCCGTCGGCTCCGGCTTCTTCATCTCGGCCGACGGCTACATCGTCACGAACAATCATGTGATCGAGAACGGCGGCAAGTCCGTCCAGGTGACGCTCGACGACGGCCGCACCCTCGACGCCAAGGTCGTGGGCGCGGATTCCAAGACCGACGTCGCGCTTCTCAAGGTCGAGGAGGCCGGGACCTACCCGTACGTCCAGCTCGCCAAGACGCCGCCCCGCGTCGGCGACTGGGTCGTGGCGATCGGCAACCCCTTCGGGCTCGGCGGCACTGTCACGTCCGGCATCGTCTCGGCCCGCGGCCGCGACATCGGCGCCGGCCCTTACGACGACTTCCTCCAGATCGACGCGCCCATCAATCGCGGCAATTCGGGCGGACCGACCTTCAACCTGCGGGGCGAGGTCGTGGGCGTGAACACCGCGATCGCCTCGCCGTCCGGCGGCAGCGTCGGCCTTGCTTTCGCGATCCCGGCCGCGACGGTCGACAGCGTCGTCCAGCAGCTCGAGGAGAGCGGCACCGTCACGCGCGGCTACCTGGGCGTCCAGATCCAGCCGATCACGAAGGACCTCGCCGAGGGTCTCGGGATCAAGTCCGACAAGGGCGCGCTCGTGAACTCAACGCAGGGCAGCACCCCCGCCGCGAAGGCCGGGATCCGCTCGGGCGACGTGATCACCGCGGTCAACGGCGAGCCGGTCTCCGACGCGCGCGAGCTGACCCGCAAGATCGCCGGCATGCGGCCCGGCACCAAGGTCGAGATCGGCTACCTGCGCGACGGGCAGACCCGCAACGCCTCCGTCGAGCTCGGCACGCTGCCGAACACGCAGACCGCCTCCGTCGAGCGCGACGGCGGGTCGTCGAGCCAGCTCCGGCTGGGGCTCCAGCTCGCCCCGGCGGGCCGGGTCGGCGCGGGTGACGAGGGCGTCGCCGTGGTCGCGGTCGATCCCGACGGGCCGGCGGCCGCGAAGGGGATCGCGGAAGGCGACGTGATCCTCGAGGTCGGCGGCAAGGCGGTGGCGAGCCCCGGCGACGTCGCGGACGGCATCAAGGCGGCGCGCGATCAAGGCCGCAACGCGGTCCTGATGCGGGTGAAGAGCCGGCAGGGCACCCGCTTCGTGGCGGTCGCTGTACCCAAGGCCGGCTAAGCGGCCGCGGCCTCGAGCAAACGACTGGACGGCGGGCTTCGGTCCGCCGTTTTCGAGTGAAGGCGGGTCCGGCCCGCGGATTGACAGGGCCGGGCTCGCGCGCGCTCCTCCGCGCCTCACGGAGGCTCGGGCTTGAAGCTCCACGGCTATTTTCGCAGCGGCACCTCCTACCGGGTCCGCATCGCGCTCAACCTGAAGGGGATCGCGGTCGCGCACGCGCCGCACCACCTGCGCCGCGGCGAGCAGCGCGCCCCGGATTACCTCGCGCTGAACCCGCAGGGCCTCGTCCCGACGCTCGAGCTAGACGACGGCCGGGTCATCACGCAATCGCTCGCGATCATCGACTGGCTCGACGAGACCCATCCGGAGCCGCTGCTCCTGCCGGCCGATCCGGTCCGGCGCGCCAAGGTCCGGGCCTTCGCGCTCGCGATCGCCTGCGACGTCCATCCCGTGCAGAATCTTGGCGTGCTGGCGCGTCTGA
>JAFAPJ010000334.1 GCA_019247255.1 Methylobacteriaceae bacterium
GGCGGTCGCGAGCGCCGAGGCTCCGATCTCGCGGGCATGATCGAGGAGGAGGGCGTAGCGGGCCGTGCGGGCGACCTGCTGCGACACGCGCCGGCCGGGCGGGGCCCAGGCGAGCACACAGTGAGGAAGGTCGAGCCGGGCCACGGCCGCCGCGACCGCCTCGGCTTCGGCGCGGGATCGGGGCCTCAGCCCATGATCGACGGTCGCGACCGCGAGCGCGGGCCGGTCCGGCGCGGCCCGTGCCCAGGCTGCCAGCAGGTGGAGGAGCGCGGTCGAATCCGGTCCGCCGGAGACCGCGACGAGCACCGGTCCGGGCTCATCCTCGAGCGTCGCGAAGAGCGCCGCAGCCGCCCGGTCGTCGAGGGCCGTCGGCGCCTTCCTCACGCGGCGCAGCGCGCCTTCTTCTGCTCGCGGTCGACGCCCTGCTTCACGCCGGCGGGCGCCGCAGGGTACTTGCGCTCGAGCTCCGCGAAGGTCGCGCAAGCCTGGTCGCGGGCGCCGAGCGCCGCGAGCGAGATGCCGAGCTTGAGCAGCGCGTCGGGCGCCTTCGCCGAGCGCGCGTGGTCGGTCGAGACCTTCAGGAACTGCTCGGCCGCCTCGCGGAAGCGGCTGCGCTGGAGGTAGGTCTCGCCCAGCCAATACGTCGCGTCCGCGACCGAGCGGTCGCGCGGATGCGACTGGACGAAGCGGCGCAGCGCCATCTCGGCTTGGTCGTATTGACGCTGGAGCACGTAGGCGTAGGCCGCGTCGTAATCGGCG
Organism: Methylobacteriaceae bacterium; assembly: GCA_019247255.1. Lineage (GTDB taxonomy): Bacteria > Pseudomonadota > Alphaproteobacteria > Rhizobiales > Beijerinckiaceae > Enterovirga. The sequence continues at coordinate 760 of JAFAPJ010000334.1, forward strand.
CGCGCGTCCTCCGTCCCGGCCGCGACGGAGGGCGGGCGGGCGGGCGCGGCGCCCGCGGGCGCGTCGTTCTCGATGATCGCCGCGATGCCGTCGCGCGACGGGGCGGGCCGTCCGGGGTTGAGCCCCGACGGCGCTGGCGTCGCGGTGCCGAGCGCGCGGGGCGCCCCGGGCGCGGCAGGCTCGGCCGACGGATCGAAGGCGTCGCCTCGACGGCCGGGCCGCGCGGCTCCCCCGGGTGTCGCCGCGGAGGCGGGCGGGGCCGGCGTCGCGGCCTGCGGCGCCGGAGCTCGCGAGCCGCCGCCGCGCTCGTTCAGGCGGAACTCGACGTCCTCCTGGAACTTGCGCAGCTGCTCCTTGAGCTGACGGTTGTCGAACTGCAGCTGCTCGACCTGGCCGGACAACGTGCGGTTCTGGCTCTCGAGCCGGTTCAGCCGGACCACGAACTCGCTGAGATCGACATCAGCATCCTGCGCGCGCGCCGGCCCCGCGAACGCCGCGGCGACAAGGGGCGCGAGGACGATGCAGGTGGCGAGGCGGCGAACCATCGGTCGGTCTGGCGAGGAACCCCCGCGTCCTACCACGGCGCAGCGAGCGCGCGGAAGCGGGCTCAGGACCCGGCGCCGCCGTCGAGCACGGTCACCGCGCGCCGGTTCTGCGACCAGCAGGAGATGTCGTTGCAGACCGCGACCGGCCGCTCCTTGCCGTAGGAGACGGTTCGGATGCGCGACGACGGGATGCCCCGGGACGCAAGGTAGTCCCGGACCGTCTGGGCGCGGCGCGCGCCGAGCGAGAAGTTGTACTCGCGGGTGCCGCGCTCGTCCGCATGGCCCTCGACCAGGAAGGTGTAGCGGCCGTAGCGCTGCAGCCAGGACGCCTGCCGGTCGAGCGTCGCGGTCGCGGTCGCGGTGAGGTCGGAGCTGTCGGATTCGAAGAAGACCCGGTCGCCGACATTGACGACGAAATCCTGTGCGGAGCCCGGCGTCGCGGGCCCGCCGGCGCCGAGGCGGCCGCCATCGGCGAGCTGATCGGGGTTCGACGAGCAGGCCGCGATCGACAGGGCGAGCGCGAGCGCGCCCGCAAGCCTCAGGACGGGACCTCTCCGAAACCGGGAGAGCGACATGGTGATCTCCTTGACGCCGACGCGTGGCAGGGGTGCAGGGCTAGCGCCGGCCGGTTAAGGGAAGGTTCGGTCAACCTTGACGAAGGCTTGCCCCGGCCGCGCGACGGCGACCGCGACGCGTCAAGGTTGATCGTCCGTAAATGCGGCGAAGGCTGGACGGGGCACCGGTTGACCGGCCGCGGCCCCGGCGCGAGAACCGCGGCCTCTACGATCCCCGAGGCTCCCGTGACCGATCCTGCCGGGCGGACCGAACCCGCCGCGCGCCCGCGCGTCCCCTTCTTCTCCTCCGGCCCCTGCGCCAAGCGCCCCGGCTGGAGCCCGGCCGCCCTCGCGGACGCGGCCCTCGGCCGCTCCCATCGCGCGCCCGCCGGCAAGGCGAAGCTGAAGCGCGCGATCGACCTGACGCGCGAGGTGCTCCAGGTGCCCGCGACGCACCGGATCGCGATCGTGCCGGCCTCCGATACGGGCGCGGTCGAGATGGCGATGTGGTCGCTCCTCGGCGCGCGCGGAGTCGATGTCCTGGCCTGGGAGACCTTCGGGGAGACCTGGGTGACGGACGCGGTGAAGCAGCTGCGCTTGGCCGACCTGCGCGTGATCAAGGCGCCGTTCGGCGATCTGCCGGACCTGTCGCAAGCCGACGCGCGCGCCCGCGACGTCCTGTTCACGTGGAACGGCACGACGTCGGGCGTGAGGGTGCCGGACGCCCGCTGGATCCCGGACGATCGCGACGGGCTCACGATCTGCGACGCGACCTCGGCGGCCTTCGCCCAGCCGCTCGACTGGCCGAAGCTCGATGTCGTGACCTTCTCCTGGCAGAAGGCGCTCGGAGGCGAAGCCGGGCACGGCATGCTGGTCCTGTCGCCCCGGGCGGTCGCCCGGCTCGAGAGCTACACGCCGCCCTGGCCGCTGCCGAAGCTCTTTCGCATGACGAAGGGCGGCAAGCTCAACGAAGGCCTTTTCGCGGGCGACACGATCAACACGCCCTCGCTCCTCTGCGTTGAGGATTGGCTGGACGCGCTCGGCTGGGCGCAGGCGGTCGGCGGTCTCCCGGCCCTGATGGCGCGGGCGGACGCGAACGCCGCGCTCGTCACGGCCTGGGCCGAGCGCTCGGGCTGGGCCGCCAATCTCGCGAGCCGCCCGGAGATCGCGTCGAACACGAGCGTCTGCCTCGCGATGGCCGATCCCGAGCTCCTGGCCCGGGGTCCGGAAACGGTGGCGGCCGTGGCCAAAGGGATCGCCCGGACGCTCGAGGACAAGGGCGTCGCCTTCGACATCGGCGCCTATCGCGACGCCCCGCCGGGTCTGCGCATCTGGTGCGGCGCGACGGTCGAGCGGGACGACATCGCGGCCCTGCTGCCCTGGCTCGACTGGGCTTATGCGGGCGAGACCGCGCGGCTCGTCGCCCGCGCGGCCTGACGCGGCCGGGGGCGCCGGTCGGCCGGGGGGCTGCGAGCCGTCGCGTCGCGCGTGAGCCGGGCCGGGGCCTCGCTCCCTGAAAGGGTGCTTCGAAAGGCCCGTCTTGATCGTCCTCGTCTACCTTGCCTTCGTGAGCCTCGGCCTGCCGGACGGGGTGCTCGGCATCGCCTGGCCGTCCATCCGGACCGAATACGGCCTCGCTCAGGCCTCGCTCGGCATCCTGCTCGTCGGCGCTGGGCCAGGCTACTTCCTGTCCGGCATTATGGTCGGGCGCGTGCTCGGGCGACTCGGCCTCGTGCGGACGCTCGTCGCCAGCACGGCGCTCGTGGCGCTCGGGCTCGCCGCCTTCGCGCTGGCCCTGCCCTGGCCGCTGCCGATCCTGGCGCTCGGGATCGCGGGGCTCGGCTCCGGGACGATCGATGCCGGGATCAACGCCTATGCGGCGGCGCGCTTCTCGGCCCGCAAGGTGAACTGGCTCCATGCCTGCTACAGCGTGGGCGCGACGGTCGGGCCGACCCTCATGACGCTCGTGCTCTCGGCGGGGCTCGGCTGGCGGGTCGGCTACGCGATCCTTGCCACCCTCCTCGCGGGGCTCGCTCTCCTGTTCGCCGCCACGGGCTCTGCCTGGCGCGCGGAGGCTATTCCGGCGATCGTGCGGGTCGCGCCGCGCAAGGCGCCCTGGGCGGCGCTGAAGCATCCGCTCGTCCCGGTCCAGACGGCCTTGTTCTTCACCTATACCGGGGTCGAGGCGACGCTCGGCGCCTGGGCCTTCACAACCTTGCACGAGGAGCGCGGCGCGCCGGCGGCGCTCGCGGGCGCGGCCGTCTCGGCCTATTTCGGCGCGATCCTCGCCGGTCGCGTGCTCCTCGGCGCCGCCGTGGACGTGATCGGCGCGGACCGGCTCGTGCGCCTCGGCACGCTGGGCACGCTGGCCGGGGCGCTCCTCTTCGCGGCCGGCCCGGCGCCGCTCGCCTATCTCGGCCTCGTCCTCGCGGGTCTCGCGCTCGCGCCCATCTTCCCGACGCTGATCTCCCGCACGGCCGAGCGCCTCGCGCCCGACATCGCGATCCATGCTGTCGGCTTCAAGGTCTCGGCCGCCATGGTCGGATCGGCCGCGCTGCCGATCGCCACGGGCCTCGCCGCCCAGTTTCTGGGTCTCGGCGCGGTCGGGCCGATCGTGGTCGGGACCGCGATCGCGCTTCTCGCCCTTCACGAGGCGCTGCTGCGGCTTGCGCGCCGTCATGCGCTCGACAGCCCTGACGTGCGGTTCGCGCTTCGTTAACGGTAACGAGGTGTGATGGCGGTGTTCCCGGACCCGCCCATGCGATTCGGCCTCGACCCAGCACCCGCTTCACCGACGCTCCGTCACATCGCCGTCCCCCGCCCGGCCCTCCTCGGAGCGGTCGCAGGCGGCGCGCTGCTTCTCGCCTGGGCCGGCGTCACGACCTGGTACATCCTGGCCCGGGACGAGGTCGCGGCCGGCTTCTTCGCCCGTCAGACGGAGCTGCGCTACGCCTACGAGGATCGGATCGGCGTGCTGAGCGCTCGGCTCGAGCGCGAGATCACCCAGAACATGGTCGAGCGGAGCGGGCAGGAGGCGCGCATCCGCAACCTCGCGGAGCGCCAGGCGGCGATCGAGGCGCGCCAGCGCTGGATCGCCGCGGCGGCCGACCGTGCGGCGCGCCATGGGGTCGCCGGGCCGCTCGCGGCGAAGGACGAACCGGCGCCGGCTCGCGCGGCAGACACGGCCGAGAAGCCCGCGCCCATTCCGGACGAGTTCGGCCTGCGGCTTGGCGACCGCGGCGCCTCGCCCGCCGGGCCCGACGTCGCGGTCGTTCCCACCCCGCGCGACCGCCTCTCCGCGCTCCAGGATTCGCTGACGCGAGTCGCCGCCGCGGACACCCGCTTGGTCGAGGCGCTCGGGGCTGCGGCGCGCGCCCGCATCGCGCGGCTGCGCACCGCGCTCGACGCGACCGGGCTCGAGCTCGACCGCCGCATGCCCGGCCGCGAGGGCGGGCAGGGCGGGCCGCTCGTGCCCCTGCCCGCCACGACGCTCACGGGGGTCGCCGCTGTCGACGCGACCGCGACCGCGCTCGAATTGCAGCTCGCCGAGCTGGACCGGCTCGCGTCGCTCGCCCGGACGCTTCCGCTTGGCCGTCCCGTCCCGAGCGACGCGGAGGTGACGAGCGGCTTCGGGGTTCGGCTCGACCCGTTCACCCGGGGGCCGGCGCTCCATACGGGAGTCGATTTCCGCGAGGCGATGGGCGCGCCGGTCCGGGCGACGGCGGCCGGCCGCGTCGTCTCGGCGGAATGGACGGGCGGCTACGGCAACATGGTCGAGATCGACCATGGCGGCGGGCTCACGACCCGTTACGGCCACCTCTCGGCCTATCTCGTCTCGGCCGGAGATCGGGTCGAGGCCGGCCAGGCGATCGCGCGCGTCGGCTCCACCGGTCGGTCGACGGGCGCCCATGTGCATTACGAGACCCGGATCAACGGCGAGCCGGTGAACCCGGTTCGCTTCCTTGAGGCCGGACGCGTTCTCGCGAGCGCGTCGGACTAAGGGCCGGCGCCGCCGGCCCGGCCGCCCAGGGCGGCCTCGTCCACGAACCAGGTGAGCGAGCCGGCCGGCCGAAGCCGGGCTGCCGGCGCGTCGCTGTCGCCGCTCAACACGCCGCGCAGGATGTCGGCCTTGTCCGGGCCCGCGACCAGGAAGGCGACGGCCCGCGCGCTCTCGAGCGCCGGATAGGTCAGCGTGATCCGGGCGAGCCCGTCCGGGCTCGTGGCGGCTGCGGCCCAGCGCTCGCGTTCGGCAAGGGCGGGGCTCCCCGGAAAGAGCGAGGCCGTATGGCCGTCGCGCCCCAGCCCGAGAAGCACGATCTCGAAGAGGGGCCGGCCCGGATCGAGCCGGTCCGCGCCGTAGACGCGCGCGAGCTCGGCCGCGTAGCGCCCGGCCGCCTCGGCCGGGGAGGCGCCATCGGTCGGGACCGGATGAATGTTCTCCGGCGGGGCCGGGACGTGGTCGAGGAACGCCGCGCGCGCCATCCGGGCATTGCTGTCGGGGTGATCGGCCGGGACGAAGCGCTCGTCGCCCCAGAACCAATGGACCCTCTCCCAGGGCACGGCCGAGCGGAGCGGCTCGAGGGCGAGCTCCGCGTAGAGCGCGCGCGGGGTCGATCCGCCCGACAGCGCGACCGCGACGGACCCGCGGCTCGCCGCGAGCCG
>JAFAPJ010000131.1 GCA_019247255.1 Methylobacteriaceae bacterium
TCGTGCTCCCGGCGCGCAAGTGCGCCAAGCTTCCCGCCGGCATGCCGTTCGACGAGGCGGCGGCTTTCCTGCTCACCTACGGTACCTCGTACCACGCACTGGCCGACCGGGCCCGTCTGCGCACGGGCGAGACGGTGCTCGTGCTCGGCGCTGCGGGCGGCGTCGGCGTCGCGGCGGTCGAGCTCGCGAAGGCGATGGGGGCGCGCGTCGTCGCGGCGGCCTCCTCGGAGGACAAGCTCGCGCTCGCGCGAGAGGCGGGCGCCGACGCGGGCGTCGTCTATCCGCCCGGCCCGTTCGACGAGGGCGGGCGCAAAGCCCTCGCGGATCTGTTCAAGCAGGCCTGCGGGAAAGCCGGAGCGGACGTCGTCTACGACCCTGTCGGGGGCGATTACGCGGAAGCGGCGCTGCGCGCGATCGCTTGGAAAGGGCGCTTCCTCGTGGTCGGCTTTCCGTCCGGCATCCCGAAGCTGCCGCTCAACCTCGCGCTTCTCAAAGGGTGCGACATCCTCGGCGTGTTCTGGGGAGCCTTCGTCGAGCGCGAGCCGGAGCGGCACGCCGAGTCCGTCTCCGAGCTGTTCGCCTTCTACGCGGCCGGGCAGATCAGGCCGCGCATCTTCCGGCGCTATCCGCTGCCCGAGGGCGGAGCCGCGATCACGGCGCTCGCCACGCGTCAAGCTAAGGGAAAGATCGTCGTCACCGTGAGCGACTGAGTTACCTCTTCGCCGCACGCCTGAACGAGATAGGAGGCTGCGGGTTCCGCAAAGTCCATCCGTCCTACCCGAGCCGATCGGTCTGAGTCGACAATAGTAGGGGGGCGCTATCCCCGTCGCGCCGCGTGCAGATCGCGTGGAACCTTGCCCGTATCTCGCCGATTGATGGGCCGCATTCGGCTGAGGCGCTGCTTGTCTTGCGACAGCGAGCGAATCAGCTGCGGAACGGAAGGGCGGATCGATGCGGTGGCTGTCTCTCGCGGCAATTTCGGCGGTGCTGGCGGCAGGCGCCGTCCCGGCCCTCTCGGAAAGCGTGTCGCCGGCCGGCCGTGATGAGCCAGTCTCCCCCGGGCGGACGATCGCGCCGCTCGAGGCCTCCGCGTCGCCGCAGCTGGCGACCGTGCGGCCCGTGGCGGTGGCGCCGTCGGGCCGGCAGGTGCGCGTGGTCTATCCGGGCCCGCGAGCCTCGCTCGCCGCGAACTGAGCCTGTTCTTCCGCGGCTCCGTCGGTCCATGCGGACACGGCATCCGCGAGCGAGTCGATCTGCGGCCGCGGCGGCTGGATCGCCGCTGACGTCAGGGAAAAGCGCGGGGCGGGGCTCGGCTGCGCCACCCCGTCCACGACCGTGTAGGTCCTGCGAGCCGTAAGATGCGGATGCGCGGGCGCTTCACCTAGCGTGAGCACGGGCGCGAGGCACGCGTCGCTGCCCTCGAACATGGCGCACCACTCCTCCCGGCTTCGCGTGAGGAACGCAGCTTCCAGCCTGGCCTGGAGCGCCGGCCAGACGGCCGGGTCATCCCGCCGGACCACCTCCTCGCCGGCAAGGTCGAGCCGGTCGCAGAGCTCGCCGAAGAATCGCGGCTCGAGCGGGCCGATCGCGACATGCTCGCCGTCGGCGCAGCGGAACGTGCGGTAGAACGGAGCCCCGCCGTCGAGCAGGTTCGCGCCGCGCCGATCCGCCCAGCGGCCCTGCGCCCGCAGATCGCAGAACATCGCCATGAGCGAGGCCGCGCCGTCGCAGATCGCGGCGTCGACGACCTGGCCCCGGCCCGTTTCGCGCGCCTGAATGACAGCCGCTAGCAGTCCCAGCGCGAGGTAGAGCGCGCCGCCGCCGTAATCGCCCACGAGGTTCAAGGGAACGGTCGGTGCCTCCGGCGCGCCGATCGCGGCGAGCGCGCCGGTGACAGCGATGTAGCTGATGTCGTGGCCCGCAGTCTCGGCGAGCGGCCCCGTCTGCCCCCAGCCCGTCATGCGGCCGTAGGCCAGGCGCGGGTTGCGGGCGAGCACGGCGTCGGGTCCGAGCCCGAGCCGCTCCATCACGCCCGGCCGAAAGCCTTCGATCAGCGCGTCCGCGTGATCGAGAAGCGCCAGCACCTCGTCGCGGTCGGGCGCGGCCTTCAGATCGGCCGTGACGCTCGGCCGGCTGCGGCAGACGACATGGCGCGAATAGGGATCGGCGCCGCCGGGGCGATCGATGCGGATCACGTCCGCACCCATGTCGGCGAGCAACATCGCGGCGAACGGCCCGGGGCCGATTCCGGCAAATTCGACGATCCTGACCCCGGTCAGGGGGCCGGAACGCCCGTCGAAACCTCCGGCCGCGCGATCGATGCTCATTCGGGTCCGGCTGTCCGCCGTCCCTCGGCGAGCCGGCGCTGGAGCTTAGCCATCCCGGCAATCCAGCGGTCGTAATCGTCGACCTTGGCGCGCATGTAATGCGCGACCTGCGGGTGCGGCAGGATCAGGAACCTGCCGGCCCGCAGACCCGTGATCGCGGCCTCCGCCACAGCCTCGGCCGAGAGGACGCCGTCGAGCGTCGCCGAACTCAGAGTCGCGCTGCGCAACATCTCGGTGTCCACGCCTTGCGGGCAGAGCACGCTGACCCGGATCCCGTCGTCGCGATGGGAGAGCGCGAGGTTCTCGGCGAAGCCGATCGCGGCGTGCTTGGTCGTCGAGTAGATCGCGCTGCCGATCTGAGAGAGCAGGCCCGCGGCTGAAACCGTGTTCAGGAACGTGCCGCCGCCCCGCTTTCGCATGCGCGGCACGAGGGCGCGTGCCGCGTAGACATGCGCCATGACGTTGATGCACCAGGCCCGCGTCCAAAGCTCGTCCGGCGGCGCGGCCACGTCCTCGCCGGGCCGCGTCCGGGCTCCGATGATCCCCGCATTCGAGCAGAACAGGTCGATCGGACCGAGCCGCGCCTCGATGTCGTCGATAGCCGCCACGAGCTCGGTCTCGCGGGCGACGTCGCAGCGATAAGCCCGCCCGCCGATCGCCGACGCCACCCGCTCCGCCCCGCCGCCGTCGATATC